>JAUWSB010000001.1 GCA_030610255.1 Bacteroidota bacterium | reverse complement strand
GCCTGAATATTACCAGGGGTGCAGTAAAGACCATAAATTAGTGGTGCTTGTTGTCCATTCAATAATCCTCCGCCAAGTTGTATCTGGTCGAAATTTTGATAATTGCCTATAGGTTGTCCTGCATATAAATCATAATATGAAGAAGTATAATTAGCTACCAATGGGTTATAATCAAACGGATCAAATTCAACTAATGTATCATAATCCCAACTGTTGAGCAACCATACATTTTGATAAGGCTGACCGTGTATAGTGTCGGCTCCAAGTTGAAATGTAGGCATTTTATGAGTTGTGAATTTCCCAAGATAGCCATATTTGAAAAGATCATCTTTGTGATCAGGGTCTTGTGTTTCTGCATAGTATTTTGAGTAATCTGCCTGAATTGTATAATAAACATTTTTTATAAGTGATTTACTATCTCTATCCGTAGGGAATCTTTGAGTAAACCGTCCGAATACTCTCCATGTATAATTTGTATTAAGTGAGTTTTTTTCATAGTTCAATAAAGAGTTATTATAAAAATCATATCTTCTATTGCTACTACGAGATCCCCTCCCGTGATTATAAACATATTGTCCGCCAAAGGTTAAATTAATGGTTCGTGTTGTTTTAACATCAATTTTACCGGAAATATTCACAGACATGTTAGCTGTATTTTGTGTCATCTTAACATGCTCCAGATCATCTGTTCTAAGGTACTCGCCATTAAGAAATGTACCGCCACCTGGCAATCCTGAAGGACGCAATGGGTTGTCTTCAAGGTATTGAATAATATCATCTTTTCCTTTATAAATACCAATTGCAGAGGGTCTGCCATCTTTTCGGTAAGTAACATCTGCTGCAATAAAATAACCGAACAATGATGACTTAACACTTCCGTCTTCATTTTTACGGGTAAATAAAGGACCATTTAAATTAAGACCCACGCGGTTATAGCCAAATTTATCCAGTAACTCTGAAGTTTCAAGTTCAATTCCTGCGCCGAACTTCCTTGAAGGTCCTTTGGTTGTAACATTGATAATACCACCGACAGCATCACCGTATTGTGCCGGAACACCACCAAGCATAACTGAAACCTGTTCAATTGCCGAAGGTGGCAAAGCAGAAGAACCCCTTACTCTGATACCATCAATATACATGACAGTACCGTCGGCACGGGCACCTCTTACATTTCCTCTTTCTCCGTCGCGTGAGAACACACCGCCAACAGTTGCTGCAACTGCATTAGCCGATCGGTTCGGCATTTTTGCAATTTCTTCTGCAGTAACGGTTTCTCCACTGGTAGTTTGGTCTTTAGAAATCAAAGGAACCTTGTAATCAATAACTTCAAACTCTTCAAGAGTTTCCACTGTTGATTCCATTTCAATATCGAAAAAACGAATCTGGTCGGCTACAATGATTATACCTTTTATAAGAATTGGTTTATAACCGACAAATGTTGTTTTCAAATCGTATTTGCCCGGAGGAATAGGTTTAATTGTGTAGTTCCCATCAAAATCTGATGTTGAACCTCCTATCTGGGTCCCCCCAACCTCAATAACAAGATTAGCAAATGGAATTGGTTCTTTGGTTATTTTATCAGTAATTTTGCCTTTTAAGGCTCCTGATTGCGGATAAACTAACAAACTCGTAGTTAATACTATCCCTAAAGTTAAAAGTAAATTTCTTAACATACCATATAGTTTTATGTTAAATTATACATTGTGCATTTAAAAAGTTGGTAAAGATAACAATAAAAATTTTTAATATCCAAAAAAAAAATTATCTCTTGTTTGAAAAAATTTATGTTCTCTTAAATAAATTATTGTATTTATTAAGCATAAGGACGTTTTAAAATTTCCGAATATATGACTGCTTTTCTTATGTCAAAATCAAGATATTCAATGTTTTCATATTCTTCTTCGGTTTTAATTTCAGGTTTTTCTTCAATTTGAATTTCGGGTTTTTCTATTGCAGAATTCTGATCAAAATATTCTTCAGATAACTGCGACCCTTCTTCAAGGAATTCATATTCGGGTTGAAGATTTTCAGAAGTTTTGTAGCCGGAAACAGATTCATATATTTCTTCCTCAATCACAGGTTCGGTAACTATCGGATCCGGAGAGGATACATTTCCCAGCAAAATTTCTTCAAAATAAGATTTTATATCTTTTTGTGTTTGCTGTTGTGGTTTGGCTTGTTGTTGCTGTTTTTTTTTCTTTTGCTTCTGGCTATAAATTGTAAAAGCTATCCATGCTATTGCTAATAAAATGTAAATATAATCATCCATATTTTTTCGTATTAGTATGTAAAAATAAATAAATTTTAAGAAATAAAAAGAAAAAATCAGTTAACGGTATAAAAAAATCAGTTAACGGTGATAATTTCTTAAGTTTGATAAATTACTAATTATATTAGTGATTTTCTCTCGTTTTCTTCTTGAAACCGGAATCTTACTATCATCTGTCATAACAATAAATCCACCTTCATTACGATTAAAGCTTTTAATATATTTTGTATTAATAAGGTGCGATTTATGAGGCCTGATAAAATTATGTGCGCTTAAAAGTTCATCATTTTCTTTAAGTGTCTTTGAAATCAGGAGTTGCTTTCCGTTTGTAAAGAAAAAATTTGTGTAATAATTATCCGATTCACATCTTATAATTTCATCGGTTTTAATAACATGTATTTTATCGGAAGTTGAAAGAACAATTTTTTTAGGTTCTTCTTCAGGTGTGTTGATATTATCCAGTAAAACTTTAATATTTTTATTGATGGTGTTTATTTGCCTTTTTTTTTCAATTTTTTTTATGGCATTTATCAGCTCTTCGGGGAAAATCGGTTTCAGCAGGTAATCAAGTGCACTGTATTTTATTGCTTTTATGGCAAATTGATCATAAGCAGTTGTGAAAATTATTTCAAAATCAATTTCCCCGATATCTTCCAATAGCTTGAAACCACTGCCGTCGGGCATTTGAATGTCAAGGAAAATTACATCAGGCTTGTGTTTTTTTATTGCTTCAATACCGCTTTTATAACCGTCGGCTTCGGCAATAATTTCCACATTTTTGCAAAATCTTTTTAAAAGTTCCCTCAGTGTATCTCTTGACCTTTTTTCATCTTCTATGATGATTGAGCGTATCATAAAAATATTGATTTATGCCGAATGAAATTAGGTTTGCAAAAAACTAAACCTGATTTCTTCGAGCATTAACTGCTTCTAAAAGGATTTTGTTTGCAAAATCATTAAGAGGCAGTACAAATAAAATTCAAATATACGAAAAAAATATTAAATTAAAATTCTTTATAACTGATAATTATCTCAACTCTTGTCCCTGTGGCATTCCCTTTTGAGTCTTTCAGGTCAATAATATTTACTGAAAATTGTTCTTTGTTTTGTTTATTCAGAATTTCCAAACGTTCTTTTGTTATCAGCATTCCTCTTGATTTGCGTGCTATTCCTGATTCTGCCCTAATTTGCATTGCTCTTTTCCTGCCAATACCATTATCCTGGATTGTACAAAATATTGAATTATCCTTTAATATGAAATTGATATTTATTTTTCCTTTACCTTTTTTGTGGATTAACCCGTGAATAATTGCATTTTCAAGATAAGGCTGGATTAACATGGGAGGTATTTCCATGAATTCCTCATCAATTTGCGGGTCAATTTTTATTGAATAATCAAATTTATTGTCAAACCTGAGTTTTTCAATATCCATATAATATTTTAATGCGGATAATTCATTTTTCAGTGGAATATACGACTCGCTGGAATTAGCCAAAATCAACCGCATCAGTTGTGAAAATTTTGCTAAATAAAAAATAGCTTTATTAGTATCGTTAGTTATTACAAAACTTTGAATTGAATTAAGGGAATTAAAAATAAAATGAGGATTCATTTGAAGCCGTAATGCTTTTTGTTCAATATCAAAAAATTGTTTTTCAATTTCAAGGACCTTTTTTTCAACTTCATGTTTTTTCCTGATAGCTTTAACTCTGCGGTAAATAACAAACCATATAATCAAAATAATTGTAAGAGCCAATAATATCCTGAATATCCATGTTTGCCACCATGGCGGAGTAATTTTGATTGTCAGCGACACTCCTTCTTCGTTCCAGTAGCCGTCGTTATTTGAACCTTTTACTCTGAAAATATAAGTACCGGGATTAACTTTCGTATATTCTGCCGATGTGTTGCCTGCATCCGGATACCTCCAGTTTTTTTCGTAATTTTCTAAAATATATTTATATTTATTCTTTGACGGATTTGTATAATCCAATGCGGAAAACCCAAGAGAAACGAAATTATCATCATGATTTAAAATAATTGTATCACCATTACTTAATGAACCTAAATGAGGAATATTAAATATTTTAATACCGGTTATCACAACAGGTGGTATATTTTTGTTGACTTTTATTTGTTCAGGGAAAAAACAGTTAAATCCGCCCATTCCACCAAAAAACATTTTTCCACCTGAACTCAATAAAAAAGATTTTGTGTTGAATTCATTGCTTTGTAAGCCATCTTTTACATCATAATTAATAAATTTATTTTCTTTTACATTAAATTTTGATAAACCCCAGTTTGTGCTTATCCACAAATTATTGTCAGAGTCTTCAAGAATTCCATAAGTTACATTATTTGGAAGACCGTCTTTTATAGTGTAATTTATAAATTGTTCTGTTTCAGGATTTAGCTTGCAAATTCCTCCACCGCGTGACGTTACCCAAATATTGCCTGAATTATCTTCATAAACGGAAAATAATTTATCAGTGCTTATGCTGTTTATATTATCGGGGTCATGTTTATAAGTTGTGAAATTGTTTGACTCCCTATTGTATTTAATCAAACCACCATAAGAAGGCAGCCATAAATTTCCCTTGCTGTCTTCAACAATATTAAAAATAGCATTGTTTCCGAAAGTTATTGTATCTGCCGGATTAAAAAAATATCTTTTAAACTTGTTTGTTTTTCTGTTTAGTTTATTTAAACCATTTGATGTTGATACCCACAAAATACCATAACTATCCTCTAATATTGCCAGCACATAATTTCCTGTAATGCTATTCGTATCTTTAGGATTGTGACAGTATTTGGTAAATTTATTAAGTTGCTTGTTGTATTTTACTAATCCTTTGTCTTGAGTACCTATCCAGTAAATTCCATATTTATCTTTATGTAGAGCCCTGATATTATTGCTTGAAATTGTATTTTTTGAAGACGGATCATGTTTAATAAACTGAAAATCACCTGTTTTTTCATTAAAGATATTTATACCTTTAGTAGTAGCAATCCAATAAACTCCCGGTTCATCTTCAATAAATGCCCAAACAACATTATCATTCAAACTGTTTGGATCGTCGTGGATGTTTCTGTATAAAGCAAATTGGCTTGAGTTCAAATCAATTTTATTTACACCTACAAATGTTCCCACCCAAATTGTTTTGCACCTGTCTTCAAAAATACATGATACAAAATTATTGCTCAGGCTGTTAATTTCATTGGAAATATTTTCATAATGAATAAATTTTTTGTTTTCACAGTCAAAAAGATTAAGTCCTCCGCCATTAGTTCCAATCCATAGTTTTCCAAAGTTATCTTCAAAAATCACGGTAATGTCATTATTACTCAGGCTATTTATATCATTGTGTTTGTTTTTATAATTAATAAACTGGCGGGTTTGATAATTGAATTTGTTTAGACCGTTGCGGGTTCCTATCCAAAGATTGCCTTCACTGTCTTTTGTAATTGCCTGAACTAAGTTGTCGCTTAAACTTTGAGGGTCATTTGGTGTATGATAATATCTGGTAGTAATTTTTGATTTTGAGTCATACTCGATAAGCCCGTATCTTGAAGCCATCCAAAAAATACTGTCATTATCATGGTATATCTGATTTATCCAATTACTTTTGAAAGCAGTATTGTCTCGTGGTTTGTTTAAATATTGAATAAACTTTTTCGTATTTTTATTATATCTGTTTAATCCACTTCCGGTGGCAACCCATATCAAGCCATCCTTATCGCTGTAAATTTGGTTTATCCAGTTATTAGTAATTGAAGTTGAATCATCAGGAATGTGCCTGAAAACCGTAATGTATCCTGTTTTTTTATTAAGAATATTTAATCCGTCTTCAGTACCTATCCATATATTGTCGTTTTCGTCATTATAAAGTGATAAAATAGTCGAATTGCTTAATCCGTTTTCCTTATTGTAAATTGTAAAATTATACCCGTCATACTTATTAAGACCATCCCATGTGCCAAACCACATATATCCTTCCTTATCCTGGATTATTGAATTGATCGTATTTTGAGAAAGCCCTTTTTCAACCTTTATATTTTCGGAAGTAATTCTATCAAACAAAATATTTTCATACTCCTGTGAAAAGGATTTAATACTTCCAAATGAAAATATTATTATTATTATTAATGTATAATTTAATTTTTTAAATTTTAAAGACATACTGCAGTAAATTGCAAGATAAAAGTAAAAAGATAAAAGTCTTTACGAAAATAAAACTTTTTAAAAAACAAAATTTTATTTTGTAATATTATAATTGAGTTCGTTTTAAAATCAATTTTAGTGATATCCGATTTTATCGGTGCTGTGTCTTTTTTGAACCTCCGAATATTCGTTTGAAAAAAGATCCTTTTTTAGATTTATTGTATTTATTAGATTTTTTTAAAGTTTTTTTCATCATTTTTTTTGTATCTTCCGATTGCCTGTCAATATGTTTTTTTTTAGTCTCCATATAATATTTATCATTTTCTTTTTCTCTTATATCTTCCAGTTTTTCATACTCCTTAACTTTTTTTGATGATTTTACTAAATTACAAGCATAATAAAACGGCAAGAAACATAAAATAAAAACGAATATAATTTTTTTAAATTTCATTTTTTAAAATCATAATTTCCACTAAAATACAATAAAATAAACTTCTAAAAAGTAAAAATATTATTTTTATATTTGCGTTAAAATTGTTAAATGATACTTATGACATTTCGCAAAATACAAATATTTAGCTTGATTGGACTTTTCAGTTTAGGGATTTTAATCCAGGCAGGTTGTAAAAAAGATAAAGACGAAGATATTCCATACGTTTATGTAAATTTTACTATTAATCCATCATCAATTGAATACAATAATTTGGAAATAATTGGAAATTATGCTTATGTAACCGGCGGTTTCAGGGGTATAATAATTTATCATGCAACTCAGGATGATTATAAAGCTTATGAAAGGACATCACCATATAATTACCCAAATGATTTTGAATGCAGGGTAAGTGTTGATGATTCGGGTTTAATTGCTGTAGATAGCTGCAGCGGATCAAAGTATCTTTTATTGGACGGCTCTCCTTTTGAAGGTCCTGCCACTAAATCATTAAAACAATATCGTACCTCGTTTGACGGAACACTGCTACATGTTTACAATTAATCCGCCAATAATATCCAAAATAAATAAACCGCAAAATACGCAAAAAACGCAAATATTATTAAACGTTTGATTTGAAAATACTAAGAAAATGATTTTTTTGCGAATTTTAGCGTTCTTTGCGGTTATTTTTTTATTGTATTACAATCTTTTGTGGTTAGAAATTGTGATTGAGTAGTTACAAAAATTGTTTGACTTTATGGTCAGGCACACATTAATACCTGTAATGGTCGGCTTTATATGGTCCGTCAACAGGGAAACCAATATAATCGGCTTGTTCCTGGGTCATCTTTGTTAGTTTAATCCCGATATGATCAAGATGTAAGCGTGCAACTTCTTCATCAATTTTTTTCGGAAGACGGTAAACATCAATTTCATAATCATTTTTCCAAAGTTCAATCTGTGCTAAAGTTTGATTTGTGAATGAATTGCTCATTACAAATGACGGATGACCTGTTGCACATCCGAGATTAACCAAACGGCCTTCTGCCAGCAAATAAATTGATTTACCATCTGGAAAAGTGTATTTATCAACCTGAGGTTTAATATTTGTTTTTTCAATTCCCTGCCATGTTTCCAGTCTTTCAACTTGTATCTCGTTATCAAAATGACCTATATTACAAACAATTGACTGGTCATTCATTTGAGCCATGTGTTCGGCTGTGATAACATCTTTGTTACCTGTGGCTGTAACGAAGATATTTCCTTCATCAAGAGTGTCTTCAACAGGTTTAATTTCAAAACCTTCCATTGCAGCCTGTAAAGCACAAATAGGGTCTATTTCGGTTATAATTACTCTGGCACCAAATGATTTCATGGATTTGGCACAACCTTTTCCAACGTCGCCATAACCCAAAATCACAATTACTTTACCTGCGATCATCACATCTGTTGCTCTTTTAATACCATCAGCCAATGATTCACGGCATCCGTATAAATTATCAAATTTTGATTTTGTAACCGAATCATTAACATTCATAGCAGGTACTAACAGTTCTCCTTTTTCTTTCATTTGATATAATCTGTGATTCCCGGTTGTTGTTTCCTCGGAAACACCTTTCCATTCTTCTGTTGCCTGATGCCATTTTTTAGGATTTTCAACGTAAATTTCCTTAAGCAAATTCATAACTGCTTTTTCCTCAGAATTTGAAGGAATTTTTTCAAGGAGTTTGGGATTATTTTCAATTTGATAACCTTTATGAAGTAATAAGGTTGCATCTCCGCCATCATCCACAACCAAATGAGGTCCTTTTCCACCGGGGAAAGATAGTGCCTTATTCGTACACCACCAATATTCATCAAGGGTTTCGCCTTTCCATGCAAAGACAGGAACACCTGTTTTAGCAATAGCTGCAGCTGCATGGTCCTGTGTTGAAAAAATATTACAACTTGCCCACCTTACTTCAGCTCCTAATGTAATCAGAGTTTCAATCAAAACGGCAGTTTGAACAGTCATGTGAAGTGAACCTGTTATTCTTGCTCCTTTAAGGGGTTTCTCTGCTATATATTTTTTACGGATAGTCATTAATCCGGGCATTTCCTTTTCAGCAATTTCTATCTCTTTCCTTCCGAATTCTGCAAGAGAAATATCTGCTATTTTATATTTTAATTCTTTTTCAACCATTACATTTTCCATTATAAATTATTTTAAATTGTTTTAATTTTTGAGGGGTGCAAAATTAGTCAATATTTATAAAAGAGCAAAGTTTTATGAATTTTTTAAATAATTTAGATTTTACAATTAACTTTGAAAATTGAAAATTTTGAAAACTAAGAATATTTGTAACTAATAAGTATTAAATTAACAATGAAAATTTCTTAACAAATATTATTACTGAGTTGGGAAATAAAGGAAATAGGGGGAATAATGGAAATATGGGAATGCCTTTATACCCTTATTCCCCCTATACCATTTTTAAAATTTATTCTCAAAGCCAGAAAATAGGAATTGATTAATAAACTGATTAGTTACAAATAATTTAACAGTTAAGTAAAATGCCCATATTTTTTAAAAAACAAATAAACGATAACATTTTAATTGGTATCTGGAAAATATCCGAGTCAGCAGAATGGTTAAACTCAAAACTAATTCTTGATAAAGAAGATTTTGAAATATTTAATTCTTTTAAAACAGAACTCAGGAAAAAACATTGGCTTACTTACCGAATTTTACTTAAAGAATTAATTGATTCTAAATCGGAATTAAAAATTTTATATAATGAATTTGGGAAGCCATATCTGAAAAACTCAAATTATAAAATTTCCGTCAGTCATTCGGTTGAATTTGCTGCTGTAATTGTTAGCAGGAAAGTGCCGGTAGGAATTGATATTGAAAAAATTTCTCAAAGGATTGAACGCATAAAAAGTAAATTCCTTAGCGAAAACGAACTTAAAGATATTAACGAAAATTTCAGGTTGGAAAAACTTTATATTTACTGGTGTGCAAAAGAAGCATTATACAAATTGTATGGAAAAAGAGACCTGAATTTTATCACCAATATAAAAATTGCCCCATTCAACTTTGAACAAAAAGGGCATATAAACGGCGAGCTGTCAGGTGATAGTTATTCAAAAAAATACAAATTATTTTACGAGCAGGTTAATGATTATATGTTGGTTTATGTTTTTTAACCCGTGTTATTGTGTTAAAGTGTTATTGTGTTAAGGTGTTAAAGTGTTTTAGTTCTTCGTAATTCGTAAATCTTAATTCTGTCTACTTTCACTAAAATAAGTAAACAATGCTTTCGTTTCAAAAAATAAATTAGTAAAATATATCAATATATGAATACCGAAAAAAACATTTACACAGAAGTTGAAAAACGAATACTGATTCTTGATGGTGCAATGGGTACCATGATACAGAAATATAATCTTGAAGAAAAAGATTTTCGTGGAGAAAGATTTACAAAGAATTTTCCTGAGCAGAAAGGAAATAACGACTTATTATCATTAACAAAACCGGAAATAATTAAAGAAATTCATTCTCAGTTTTTAGAAGCAGGAGCAGATATTATTGAAACAAATACCTTTAATGCCAACAGAATTTCATTGGCAGATTATAAGATGGAAGATTTGGTTTATGAAATAAATTATGTTGCTGCAAAAAATGCACGGGAAGTTGCTGATAAATATACTTTATTAAACCCTGATAAAGCACGCTTTGTTGCTGGGTCAATAGGTCCAACCAACAAAACTGCTTCAATGTCGCCTGATATAAACAATCCTGCTTACAGAGCAGTCACTTTTGACAATCTGGTTGAAGCTTATAAAGAACAGGCAGAAGCATTAATTGACGGTGGAGTTGATCTGATTCTAATAGAAACGGTTTTTGATATTCTTAATGCAAAAGCAGCTTTGTTTGCTGTTGAAAAAATTTTAAAAAAGAAAAAAGTAAAATTACCTGTATCGATATCGGTTACTATTGCCGATAAAAGCGGAAGAACATTATCAGGGCAAACTGTTGAAGCGTTTCTTATTTCTCTTTCTCATTTTAATTTATTCAGTATCGGATTGAACTGCTCGTTTGGAGCTGACGGATTACAACCTTATTTGGAAGAATTATCTAAAATTGCACCTTTTAATATTAGTGTTTATCCTAATGCCGGCTTTCCAAATGAATTTGGCGAATATGACCAGACACCCGAAATAATGGCATTAAAAATTAAAAAATATTTTGATAATAAATTAGTAAATATTATTGGTGGCTGCTGCGGAACAACACCTGCTCATATTAAAGAATTTGTACAACTAGCAGAAAAAGCAAATAAAAGAGAAGTGCCTGACAAAAAAAACCTGACCCAATTAAGCGGACTTGAACCTCTTACAATCAGTAAAGAAAGCAATTTTGTTAATATCGGTGAGAGAACAAATGTTGCAGGCTCACGGAAATTTGCACGCTTGATCAGGGAAAAGCAATATGAAGAAACATTATCAATTGCACATCATCAGGTGGAAAACGGAGCCCAGATAATTGATGTAAACATGGATGATGCAATGCTTGATGCCGAGAAAGAAATGGTTAATTTTTTAAGCCTTTTAAGCTCTGACCCTGATATTGCACGTGTGCCTGTTATGATTGATTCATCCAAATGGGAAGTTATTGAATCCGGATTAAAATGTTTGCAGGGCAAAGCTATTGTGAACTCAATTAGTTTAAAGGAAGGCGAAGATATTTTTATAGAACATGCAGAAAAAATAAAAATATACGGAGCTGCCGTTGTTGTTATGGCTTTTGATGAAAAAGGTCAGGCAACCTCATTTAAACGAAGAATAGAAGTTTGTAAGCGTGCTTATGATATTCTCGTAAATAAAGTTGATTTTCCACCTCAGGATATAATTTTTGACCCGAACATTCTGGCAATAGCAACAGGCATTGAAGAACATAACAATTTTGCCGTTGATTTTATAAATACAACAAAATGGATAAAAGAAAATCTTCCTTATGCAAAGGTCAGTGCTGGTGTTAGCAATTTGTCTTTTTCTTTCAGAGGAAATAATGTTGTACGGCAGGCAATGCATTCGGTATTTCTTTATCATGCAATTAATGCAGGATTGGACATGGGAATTGTAAACCCTGCAATGTTACAGATTTATGATGAAATACCTGAAGATTTATTAATCCTGGTTGAAGATGTTGTTTTAAATCGCAATGCTGTTGCAACTGAAAAACTTATTGAATTTGCACAGGAAATAATTGAAAAAGGCACTGAAGTTATTAAACCTGATGAATGGAGGAACAATACGGTTGAAGAACGATTAAAACATGCATTAATAAAAGGAATTACCGATTATCTTGAAGAAGATCTGGAAGAAGCCCGCAAAAAATATTCTCCTGCCTTAAGTATTATTGAAGATCCGTTAATGGATGGAATGAAAGCAGTTGGGAAATTATTTGGTGAAGGAAAAATGTTCTTGCCACAAGTTGTAAAAACAGCAAGAGTTATGAAAAAGGCAGTTGCATTTTTGCACCCATATATTGAACAGGAAAAATCACAAAACGGACAAAAGAGTTCTTTAAAGAAAATTTTATTAGCTACTGTTAAAGGCGACGTGCATGATATCGGGAAAAATATTGTAAGTGTTATTTTATCATGTAATAATTACGATATTATTGATTTGGGAGTTATGGTACAAACCGAAAAAATATTAGAGGAGGCAAAAGCTAAAAATGTTGATATTATAGGGTTAAGCGGATTAATTACTCCTTCTCTTGAAGAAATGGTGAAAGTTGCCAAAGAGATGGAAGAACAAGATTTTTCCATACCTCTGATAATTGGAGGTGCAACTACTTCTAAAATTCATACTGCCGTAAAAATTGCACCTGAATATTCAGGTGCTGCCGTTTATGTTAAGGATGCCTCGCAAAGTGTGATGATTGTGAATAATTTGTTATCTGAAAATAAAAAAGAAAAATATATTGATTTAATAAAAAATGAATATCAAAAATTAAGAGATAAACACAGTAAAAAAAGTATTACAGAATATTTATCTATTGAGGATGCCCGTAAGAATAAGTTAAAAATCAATTGGAAAAAATCTTCAATTATAAAACCTAAATTTACCGGAGTTAATATCTTTGATGACTATTCAATAAACGAAATTAAAGAATATATCAATTGGACGTTTTTCTTTAAAGCATGGGAATTAAAAGGTATTTCTTCAAACATTTCTGAAAATGAAATAAAATCTAAAGAGGCACAAAAATTATTTGATGATGCTCAAAATCTTTTAGAAGAAATTATTAATAACAATTTACTGGATGCAAAGGCAGTTATAGGCTTGTTTCCTGCTAATTCAGTTGTTGATGATATTGAAATATACTCTGACCGTTCACGAGAAAATGTTTTGAAAGTAATTCATAATTTGCGTCAACAGACTAAAAAACCAAATGGTAATTCGAATTTATCATTAGCAGATTTTATTGCCCCGAAACAAAGCAAAGTTAATGATTATATCGGTTTTTTTGCTTTAACAACAGGTCTGAATATTGAAAAATCATTACAGTTTTATAAAGAAAATAATGATGATTATAAAGCCATTATGCTTCAGTTACTGGCTGACAGATTAGCCGAAGCATTTTCAGAATTATTGCATTTAAAAATAAGAAAAGAAATCTGGGGATATGCTGCTGACGATAACTTAACAAAAAAACAGTTGTTTAAAGGAAATTTTCAGGGAATACGCCCTGCAATAGGTTATCCTGCCTGTCCTGACCATTCTGAAAAGAAAACAATTTTTGATTTATTAAATGTTGAAAAAAACATTAAAATAAATTTAACGGAAAATTATGCTATGTATCCGACTGCTTCTTTATGTGGTTTGTATTTTTCACACCCTCAATCAAAATATTTTTCAGTTGGAAAAATCTATGAGGACCAGTTAGAAGATTATGCAAAAAGGAAAAATGTAAAACCTGAAATTATTGAAAATTTAATAAGTGGAATGGGGGAGTAATGGAATGATGGAATGATGGAGTAATAGAGTAATAGAATGAAGGAGTGAAGGAGTGAAGGAGTGAATGAGTAATGGAGTAATGAGTCCACTCCGAAAAGCCATTTATTTTGGGCTAAAGACAATAAATACAAAATAATCAATAATTAGAATTTGAATATTCTATATGAAAATGCAGAATGCTTTATAAATATAAGATTAGCACCACAATTTATTGTGGTGAATTAGAGGAGCATGAAAGAGTAATCCTTAGTCCGCTGAAGCGGACTTTTACCAAAAAATTGTATTTTCACACGCTATCTTTAGTCGTGGGAAATAAAACGAAAAACCATAACCGTTTTAACGGTTTATAAAATTTTATCCGATGAATAAATTGAGAGAATTATTTGAAAAAGAAGACAAATTTTTAACCGGCGTAGAATTAGTAAACACACGAGGAATAATTCAACAAAAGAATAGCCTGAAAGTATTAACACTTGCCGAAAATCTCTCAAATGATGACAGAATTGACTGGCTTTCAATTACCGATAGCGCAGGTGGTAACCCTACTATGTCACCTGATTTACTGGGGGGAAAAATTATGGGTTCCGGAAAGAATATTATTATTCATATAAGCTGTAAAGACCTGAACAGAAATGGTTTGGAAAGTCTTGTCTGGAAATATGCAAGCGAGCAATTTGATAATTTATTGGTTCTTTCAGGCGACTACCCGGTAAATGGTTATAAAGGTATTGCTCAGCCTGTTTTCGATTTGGACTCTGTTGGATTGTTGGAAATGCTTAACAATATGAATCAGGGTCTGACGATAAAAGGAAGAAAGCCCGGTTCATTTATTGAGCTTGATAAAACCGATTTCTTTTTGGGATGTGCTGTTTCACCTTATAAATTCAGCGAAGCAGAACAAATGATGCAATACGAAAAGCTGAAATTAAAGATCAAAACAGGTGCAAAATTTATTATTTCTCAATTGGGATATGATATCAGGAAATCGCATGAATTATTAAACTATTTAAAAGACAATAAAATTGATTTACCTGTAATTGGCTATATCTATCTATTGTCAGCAGGTGTAGCAAATATTTTTAATAAAAATTTAATTCCGGGATGTGTTGTTTCTGATGAATTTCTTGAAAAAATTAAAAAGGAAAAAAAATCTAAGGATAAAGGTAAAAACTTTTTTATTGATTTTGCTGCAAAACAATTTGTTGCTTTAAAAGCAATGGGATATAAAGGGGCTTACATTGGTGGCATTCATAATTATGAAGATTTTAAAGCAATAATGAATAAAGTTAAAGAATACGAATCCGCTGATTGGCTTGATTTTGTCAAAGAACTTACAAATCCGCAACCAAAAGAATTTTATTATTATTCGCTTGATAAAAACACCGGACTTTCTGACACAAATAAAATAAATCACCAATATTCAAATTTCAAAAAATCATCATTTTCAAAATATGTAACTCTTTCATACAGATTCAGCAGAATAATACATGCTTTATTTTTTGGATATGATGCTCCTTTTTTTAAAACTTGTAAGTCGTATTATAGATTTATTGAAAAAAGGAATATATTAAGTAAATTATCTTATTGCAATGAAAGATTTTGGAAAACGATTTTTTTCAGATGCAAAGAATGTGGTGATTGCTCTTTGCCTGATATAACATATTTATGCCCAGTTTCACAATGTGAAAAAAATCAAAGAAACGGACCTTGCGGAGGAAGTTCAAAAAATATGTGTGAAGTTACAAAAACAGGCAGAGAATGTATTTGGGTAAGAGCTTATTATCGTAATAAATATTTTAACGGGAACAAAAATAATTTATTAAACAAAAGACCTGTTATTATAAATTATGATTTGAAAAATACTTCTAGCTGGGCTAATACTTTTCTTTTAAAAGATCATAATGCTTATAAAGGTAAGGATATAACAAAGATCCCGTAACCAGTAACAAACAAATTTTTAATATTTTTTACCATTCAATTTATTATTTTTCTTAATATTGTAGAAAAAACATCCGCATGAGCATATATACTTCCCTAACAGAAAAACAAAAGCAGGGGAAAAAACAATTTGCAGTTTTGGTTGACCCTGATAAACCATCCGATAAGGAAATAATCAATATAGCTGAAAATGCACAAAAATCCTCAGTTGATTATTTTTTTGTCGGAGGAAGTTTACTTACAAATAACAACTTAGATATTTGCATTAAACTCCTGAAAGAACACAGTACTATTCCTATTGTTTTGTTTCCGGGAAACACTTTACAGATGAGCAATAAAGCCGATGCTTTTTTATTCCTGTCATTAATATCCGGAAGGAACGCAGAAATGTTGATAGGTCGTCATGTAATTGCAGCACCATATCTTAAGCTTAGCGGACTGGAAGTTATTTCAGCCGGCTATATGCTTATTGACAGTGGAAAACAGACAACCGTTTCCTATATGAGCAATTCTTTTCCAATACCTTCGGATAAAATTGATGTGGCTGCCTGCACTGCTATGGCAGGTGAGATGCTCGGACTAAAAATGATTTTTATGGATGCAGGTAGCGGTGCTTTAGAGCCAATCTCCAAGGAAATGATAACAATAGTTAAACAAAGTATTTCAATACCACTGATCATAGGTGGAGGTATTAATTCTCCTGAAAAAGCATTTGAAAATGTAAAAGCCGGTGCTGATGTAATTGTAGTTGGCAATAGCATTGAAAAAGATAGTTCTCTTATTGCAGCGATTGCAGATGCAGTTCATTCGGTTTAATTAATCAACTTTCCCTTGTGCAGTTACAAAAATTATTTTTAAAATTGCATAAAATTTTCCTTATAGTTTCATTTTAAACAAAATCAGTTATGAAAACTTTTTTAAGATTAACAATTATTTCTGTTTTTTTATTTTTCAATTTACTGACAGTTGCGCAAGAAAAACATCTCACCCTTAAAGATGCTACATGGATGAATCGTGAAATATTCCCCCCTTCTTTAAATCAATTAAAGTGGATGGGTAAAAGCGATAAATTTGCATATATCAAAAACAATTGTATTGTTTCAGGAAAAGCTGTTTCCGAGAAAAGAGATACAATTTTAAGGATAGATGATATTAATACTGGGCTGACTGAAATTGAAAAAGATTCTGTTAAAAGATTCCCATCAATAACATGGCTTGGAGATAATGTGTTTATGTTTACTCATAAAAATCAATTGTTTCTTTACGACCTTGTAGAAAAGGAAATTAGAGACATCAATAAATTTGATAAAGAAGCTGAAAAAAAAGATATTGAAAAAAATACTTTTCAAATTGCCTATACAATTGAAAACAACTTATTTGTAGCTCAGGAAGGAAATCAAATACAAATAACCAATGACGAAAATAAAGGAATTGTAAACGGTAAATCTGTTCACAGAAATGAATTTGGGATTCACAAAGGTACTTTCTGGTCGCCTGAAGGCAATTATCTGGCTTTTTATCGCAAAGATGAAACTATGGTTACTGATTACCCGCTTGTAAATATTGATTCAAGGATTGCCGAACTTAAAAATATCAAATATCCTATGGCAGGAATGACAAGCCATCAGGTTACAGTTGGTATTTTTGATTGCCAGACACATAAAACCATATTCCTGAAAACCGGCGAACCCGCTGAACAATATCTTACAAATATTTCATGGGGTCCGGAAGAGAAATATATTTACATTGCAGTTTTAAACCGCGACCAGAATCATTTGAAATTGAATCAATATGATGTTGAAACAGGCGATTTTATAAAAACTCTTTTTGAAGAGAAAAACGAAAAATATGTTGAGCCCGAGCACGGAATGTACTTCCTCAATTCAAAACCTGAGCAATTTATTTGGTTTAGCGAAAGGGATGGCTTTAATCATTTATACCTTTATAATACTGATGGAGAATTGATAAAACAATTAACAAAAGGTGAATGGGTGGTAACTAATTTCCTTGGAACAGACCCAAAAGATAAAAAGGCATTTTTCATCGGAACTAAGGAAAGTCCTATTGAAAGAAATATTTATTCTGTTTATTTAAAAGATTTAAAAATTACACGGCTTTCGCCTGATAAAGGAACACACAGGGCAATTTTAAACAAAAACGGTAAATATCTTATAGATATATATAGCAGCACTACTGTAACCCGTGAATATAAAATTCTTGATTCCAAAGCTAAGGTATTACAAATTTTGCTTGAAAATAAAGACCCTCTGAAAGATTATAAGTTAGGTGAAATATCAATTTTTACAATTAAAGGAAATGACAGTACCGATTTATATTGCCGCTTAATCAAACCCGTTGGTTTTGATCCCACAAAGAAATATCCGGTAATTATTTATGTTTACGGAGGACCTCATGCTCAATTGATAACCGATTCGTGGTTAGGTGGTGCAGGTCTTTACCTGAATTATTTGGCAGAGCAAGGATATGTAATTTTTACACTTGATAACAGGGGCTCGGCAAACAGGGGATTTGATTTTGAAAGCGCAATTTTCAGAAACCTTGGAGATATTGAGATTGCTGACCAGATGAAAGGTGTTGAATTTCTGAAATCCCAGGATTTTATTGACACCAATCGTTTTGGCGTTGACGGATGGAGTTATGGCGGTTTTATGACAATTTCAATGTTGTTAAAAAACCCCGGTATTTTCAAAGTTGGTGTTGCAGGCGGACCTGTTACTGACTGGAAATATTATGAAGTAATGTACGGAGAACGTTATATGGATACTCCTGAAGACAATCCCGATGGTTATGAAAAGGCAAGTCTTTTAAATTATGCTGATAAACTTGATAGCAAATTATTAATTATTCACGGAACTAATGACCCGACAGTTGTGTGGCAAAACAGTCTGACTTTTATTAAAAAATGTATTGAAGATGGAATTCAGGTTGATTATTTTGTTTATCCGGGACATGGACACGGTGTAGGACGCAACGACAGATTGCATTTAAATAAAAAGATCGTAACATATTTTAATGATTATTTATAATGATTAAAAATTATAAAAATATTTATATAAATAAAATATTATAAAAGAATTTAAATTTAAATTTGCCGATTATTTTAAAAATGTAAAGATATTTAATTCAATCAATAATTGAATATTTTATAATTTTTTGAAAAATTTATACATTATGAATAAATCGGGATTATCTCTTTCATCTATTACCAAGAAAATTATAATGGCTTTATTAGGCTTATTTTTAATTGTTTTTTTGCTTGTTCATCTTGGTATCAATCTTTTTATTTTGCCCATTTGTGAAGACCATGCAGAAATGTTCACTGCAGCAGCACATTTTATGAGCACAAACTTGATAGTAAAAATTTTTGAGATATTTTTAATGGCTGCCTTCCTCATTCATATTTACTATGGAATAGTGTTACAGATCCAAAACTGGATTGCAAGAGGCAGCATCCGGTATAAATCACGTAATAAGACAACAACTACATTTATGTCAAAATATGTTATTTACACAGGATTGCTGATCTTTATGTTTTTACTATTGCATTTTTATAATTTTTATTTTATTAAGCTGGGGCTTGTAAGTGCACCCTCAGCAGCAAAGATTCCTCTCCCCCAAGAAGAACATTTTTATGAACTTATTGTTTGGCTTTTTACAAATGATATGATTTTCTCAATTATTTATATCATCGCATTTATTGTTTTGGGAATTCACTTAAAACATGCTTTTGAGGCTGCATTCCAAACTCTCGGGTTAAATCATTCAAAATACACACCGGTAATAAATACCATTGGAACAATTTATTCAATAATTGTACCTCTTGGATTTATTATTATCCCGGTATATTTTATATTATTTGTTTAATCAAAATCAAAAAAAATCTATATCACATCTAAAATAAAATATTAAAATGACAAAACTCAACGCAAAAATACCTGAAGGACCCTTACCCGAAAAATGGTCGAAATACAAATCCTCGATGAAATTAGTGAATCCGGCTAATAAAAAGAAGCTGGATATTATTCTTGTCGGGACGGGACTTGCCGGCGCAGCAGCAGCTTCTTCATTAGGAGAGTTAGGATATAATGTGAAAGTTTTTTGTTTTCAGGATACTCCGAGAAGAGCACATTCGGTTGCAGCACAGGGGGGCATTAATGCAGCAAAGAATTACAAAAACGATGGCGATAGCGTTTACCGTCTTTTTTACGATATGATAAAAGGCGGCGATTACAGGGCAAGAGAAGCAAATGTTTATCGTGCAGCAGAAGTCAGTAATGCTACCATTGATCAGTTAACAGCTCAGGGTGTTCCTTTTGCCAGAGAATATGGCGGTACATTGGATAACCGTTCTTTTGGCGGGGTGCAGGTTTCAAGAACATTTTATGCTAAAGGACAAACAGGGCAACAATGCTTATTGGGTGCTTATTCAGGATTAAGCCGGCAGGTAAAGAATGGTACCGTGAAAATGTATAGCCGCTGCGAAATGCTCGAATTAGTCATCATTGATGGAAAAGCCAGGGGAATTATAACAAGGAATTTAGTAACCGGCGAAATAGAAAGACATTCGGGACATGCAGTAGTTTTGGCAACAGGCGGCTACGGAACTATTTACTACCTTTCTACTCTGGCTGTTAATTCTAATGCATCGGCTGCCTGGACAGCTTACAAAAAAGGTGCGTTTTGGGGTAACCCGAGCTTTGTCCAGATACACCCTTCAAGTATCCCTGTATTGAACGATTATCAGTCAAAATTAACCCTGATGTCCGAATCATTGAGAAATGACGGCAGGGTTTGGGTTCCAAAGAAAAAGGGAGACAAAAGGCCTGCTAATGATATTCCTGAAGAAGAAAGAGATTATTATCTGGAAAGAAAATATCCCGCATTCGGAAATCTTGTACCGAGAGATGTAGGTTCAAGAGCAGCCAAAGAAAGGTGTGATGCCGGATATGGAGTTGGTGATACCGGTCTGTCAGTCTACCTTGACTTTAAAGATGCTATTAACAAACAAGGTAAAAAAGCAATTGAAAATAAATACGGGAACCTTTTTGAAATGTATGAAAAAATCACCGGCATCAATCCCTATGAAGAACCAATGCGCATCTATCCTGCCGGACATTATACTATGGGTGGCTTATGGGTCGATTACGAACTGATGACAACTATTCCGGGTTTATTCGCTATTGGCGAGTCCAATTTTTCTGATCACGGGGCAAACCGCTTGGGTGCAAGCTCATTAATGCAATGCGCCGGCGATGGTAACTTTATTATTCCTAATACAATAGGTAATTATATGGCTGATGAGATCAAGACGCCAAAGATACCAACTGATACTCCTGAATTTGATGAAGCTGAAAAGGCTGTTAAGTTAAAAATTGAAAAACTGTTCTCGGTAAACGGCAAGCAAACTGTTACTTCATTCCATAAACGATTAGGGAAAATTCTTTGGGATTATAGCGGAATGACAAGAAATGAAGAAGGTTTGAAGAAAGGTTTGTTTTTGATAGATGAATTAGAAAAGGAATTCTGGAAAGATGTAAAAGTCCCGGGTACAGCAGATGAATTGAACCAGGAATTAGAAAAAGCCGGTAGGGTGGCTGACTTCTTCGAATTGGCAAAATTGATGATTACCGATGGTTTGAGCCGCAGAGAATCGTGCGGCGCTCATTTCCGTGAAGAAAGCCAGACAGAAACCGGTGAAGCCAAACGTGATGATGATAATTATTCTTATATTTCGGTTTGGGAATATAAAGGAAAAGATGAACCACCTGAATTGCATAAAGAAGAATTAAACTATAAATATGTTGAAGTGAAGATTAGAGACTATAAATAATTGACTATTGACTATTTATTATTGATTATTGACAAAACAAATAAACCAATGAATATAAAACTTAAAATCTGGCGGCAGAAAAATGCAAAGTCAAAGGGTAAATTTGTAAATTACTCATTGGATGATGTTTCTCCTGAAATGTCATTTCTTGAAATGTTGGATGCTTTAAACACAAAGCTGATAGAAGAAGGTGGTGACCCTGTTGCTTTTGATCACGATTGCAGGGAAGGAATATGCGGATGCTGCAGCTTATATATTAACGGTCATCCCCACGGGCCAGGTGAGAAAACAACAACATGTGAATTACATATACGTTCGTTCAAAGATGGACAGACAATAGTTGTTGAACCCTGGCGGGCAAAATCATTTCCTGTTATTAAAGACCTGATAGTTGACCGTAATGCATTTGACAAGATCATTGCTGCCGGAGGTTTTATTTCTGTTGACACAGGTTCTGCTCCAGAGGCAAATTCCATTCTTGCTAAGAAAGAACATGCAGATGAAGCTTTTGATTCTGCCTCATGTATCGGTTGTGGTGCATGTGTTGCTGCTTGCAAGAATGCTTCTGCAATGCTGTTTGTCTCGGCAAAAATTTCCCAGCTTGCTCTCCTGCCACAAGGAAAAGTTGAAGCTATGGAACGAGTTGAAGCAATGGTAGCTAAAATGGATGAACTGGGTTTCGGGAATTGCACAAACACTTATGCATGCGAGGCAGAATGCCCAAAAGGAATCAAAATTACCAACATTGCCCGGATGAACAGGCATTTTATCGGAGCTAAAATCGGCAGTCAGATAAAACAATAATTATTATTTTAATGCTAAGTCTTAGATATTACTCTTTTTTTTTTCTTCCATACTATCAACTACAGCAGCCCCAACACTATCGCCCCAAACATTGACTGTTGTTCTGAATCTGTCAAGCATCCAGTCTATTGATAACAGAAGTCCAATACCTTCAATAGGTAAACCAACGGCTTTCAAAACAATAACCATGGTTACCAGACCTGCCTCAGGTATTCCTGCGGCACCAATAGCAGCAAGTGTTGCTGTTAGGAAAACAACTCCCATCATGGCAGGTTCAAGATGGATTCCATAAACCTGAGCAATAAAAATTGCAGCAACAGCTTCATAAAGAGCCGTTCCATCCATGTTTATAGTAGCTCCAAGGGGAAGTATAAAGCTTGCAGTTTTGTTGGAGATTTTATTTTCTTCCACAACACCTTCAATAGTTAATGGCAGAGTGGCTGTACTTGATGCTGTAGAAAAGGCATTTAAAAGGGCTGCACCAACACCTTTAGCATAAGGTCCAGGTCTTTTTTTGCCAAGAACTTTGAGAATTAGAGGTAAAATTATAAATCCGTGAATAAACAGTCCAATCATCACAGTCATACTATATTTGCCGAGTGATATTAATTCCGGGAGAAAATCTTTAAAACCTCCAGCCAGGCCGATTCGTGCGGTGATTAAACCGAAAATACCAATCGGGGAGACAATCATTATCCAGTGCACAAGTTTCATTACAGCATCATTCAATGTTGATATAAAATTGATTGCAGAATTTGCTTTTTTTCCCAGTACCGAAAGTGCTGCTCCAAGTAAAAGCGCAAAAACTATCAGCGGAAGAATATCCATATTAGCCATTGCCGAAAAAATATTACTTGGAATTAATCCCTGTTTCCCAGTTTCTTCATCACCTGTTAAAATTTGTTTTAGCGTTTTTCCGACGTTTCCCGTTTCTTCTCCTTTCAATTTGCTTGTAATAGAAAATTTAATTTCTAAACCGGTTCCTGATGGTTTAAGTTCTGGTTCTGCAGAAACCAGTTGCCGTTCAATACGGCTGAATTGCAATTGGGTCCCATCTTCAGTAATGATATAAAATTGTTCTTCAGCATGAGCGCTCTCCCAGAGTTTTACTGTTACTGAAGTGTCAGAAAATGACTCAATAGTACCTTGTATTGCCTGATCTATGAGCACAATATCATATTTGTCAGTGTACCGGGTTTTTTCCCATTTTTCACTTAAAAGAAATACAGTGCGGTTGTTTTTTCCCCCCACTGTATAATGGAAATCAGGATGAGCTTCTCCCGGTTGTATTCCTTTTCCGGGCTTGATAATATTAACAAGAATAATACCAATAATTACTGCTATGCCACTGGTTATAAGATAATATGCAATAGTTCGGCCACCTACTGATCCAAGATTACGAATATTCCCCAAACGGGTGATACCGATAATAAGTGACAACATTACAACAGGAACAACCAGCATCATCAGTGAATTGAGGAATACCTCCCCAAATATAGAAAAGTTTAAAGCAAAATCAGGAAACCAGCCTCCTATCAGAGTCCCCAGAATAATGGCTATAATGATGCAAAGAAGAATACCAGGGCGTTTCTTTTTTCCTTTTCCTGACGAAAATTTTATTAACCGGTGTTTACCGGATTCTGATAAATTATTTTCATTCATATTCAAAACAAAGGTAAAAAATTTTACCAGATTATAACTTTATTGATACTTCATATCATTTCAAGCCCGTAAATTTAGAAAAATTTCATAAACATTTCGCTTTTAATTTTACTAAGATTTCTAACACAAAAAAATAATGACTAATTTTGCAGGAAAAAATAAAAGTTTTATAAATGCTCATTTAATTAGGAGCGGATATGTTTTCGTAAACAAAGAGATAAACTTCAAATACAAAGATAAATTTATAAAACTTAAAGAAAATAATGGCTAAAGAATAAAAAATATTAACAACAAAAATATTAATACCATGAAGAAATTTATTTTATTTGTGCTAATATCAATGTATGGGATTTTTACAATAAATGCCCAGCACACAAACATTTTAATTGATGATATCGGCAGTTTTATGCCACCTGAAGAACCTACAATTATTGTTAATCCAAAAAATACTGATGAGTTGGTGGCAGGTTCAAATATAGATAATTATTATTACTCTGTTAACGGCGGGCAGAGCTGGTCAAAAGGTACGCTAAGTTCTACTTACGGTGTTTGGGGAGACCCCTGCGTTATTGTTGATACATCCGGAAGTTTTTATTTTTTCCATTTATCAAATCCATCATTTGGAAATTGGATTGACAGGATTGTCTGCCAGAAAACAACCTCATGCGGAGGAACATGGACTGACGGAACATACATGGGCTTAAACGGAACCAAAGCACAGGATAAAGAATGGGCAATTGTTGACCGGACAAATAACAACATTTATGTTACATGGACACAATTCGACCAATATGGAAGCTCCGACACGCTATATAAAAGCAATATTCATTTTTCAAAATCTACTGATGGCGCTGAAACATGGAGCGATGCCTTAAGAATAAACGAAGTTTCCGGTGATTGTATTGATGATGATAACACTGTTGAAGGTGCTGTTCCTGCTGTCGGACCAAATGGTGAAATCTATGTTTCATGGGCAGGGCCCGAAGGAATCGTATTTGATAAATCACTTGATCAGGGCGAAACATGGCTTGATAATGATATTTTTGTAAATGATATGCCAGGTGGCTGGGCTATGGATATTCCGGGCATATCAAGGTGTAATGGGATGCCCGTAACACTTTGTGACCTGAGCAATGGTCCTTACAATGGGACAATTTATATTAACTGGGCAGACCAGAGAAACAGTGAAGATGATACTGATATCTGGCTGTCAAAATCTACTGACGCAGGTGAAACATGGAGTGCTCCGGTCAGAGTTAATAATGACCCCCCCGGTAAGCAGCAATTCTTTACATGGATGGCTATTGATCACACAAACGGATACCTCTATTTCGTGTTTTACGACAGGCGAAATTACGATGATAACAATACAGATGTTTATATGGCTCTTTCAAAAGACGGCGGTGAAACATTCATTAATTTTAAAATAAGCGAATCACCATTTCTGCCATGGAATAATATATTTTTTGGTGATTATACAAATATTACCGCTCATGATAATATAATACGACCAATATGGGCAAGACTTAATGATGGAAATTTAAGCATCTGGACAGCATTGGTTGACCCATTTATTGTTGGAATTGAAGAAGAACAATACAGTATGTTCAGTATTGAACAAAACTATCCTAATCCGTTTAAAGAAAGTACTTTTATTTCATTTAAAATAAAACAACCCTCACAAATCAGTTTAAAAGTGTTTGATATGTTCGGAAGAGAAATTGCCACTTTAATTAATAATAGATTTTTAAATCGCGGAAAATATACTGAATCTTTTAATCCATCACAATATGATCTTACCTCAGGTGTTTACTATTTTTCATTAACAAGTAATCATCAAAATCTGAAAAGAAAAATGATATTCCTGAAATAAAGCCGGAATAATGGAATAATTCAAAAAAAAATCGTCCTTTATTAATAACAGGGAAACATTTTACATAAAAAACGTTTCGTTTTGTTTTTTACTACCTTTGTACCTTTTTAACTTTTAACTAAATAACTTGTGTCATGGATAAAAAATTACAGGAAATCATAGAAAAAGCCCGCGACCTTTCATTTACTTATGGTATAAAAAATATGTCAATAGATGATATGTGCAATAAAATGGGTATCTCAAAAAAAACACTTTATAAATATATAAAAAATAAAACCGACTTAGTAGAAAAGATTCTTGAATTTGAAAGAGAAAGGTTTAAAAGTATCTTTGATGAATACGACTTTGAAGGCGTAAATGCAATTGATATACTTTTAACCGTTAGTAAAGAGATAGCTCTCAGATTTAAAGATGTTACTCCTTCACTGACTTTTGAATTAAAAAAATACTATCCCGAACTTTATCAAAAACATTTAGATGCAAGAACAGATTTTATCTTTGAAAAAATTAAAATCAATCTTACAAAAGGAATCAATCAAGGTATATATCGTGAGGACCTGAGCATTGAATTAATAGCACGATTATATATAAGCCGGCTTATTGATATTCATAACCCTGAATTTTTTCCGCCTGAAAAATATTCTTTCGAAAATTTTTTTAATGTAATGTTTGAAAATTTTATCAGAGGTATTGCAAAGCCTGAAGGAATTAAATACTATGAAAAGCAATTTGAAAAACAAAAAAAATTATTAAAAGCTAAAAAGTAACAGTATGTATTATGAAGAAAATATTTAGTATTTTATTGATCAATCTTTTTTTTCTAATCAATATTAATACAACTTATAGCCAGTCGTTAAAATATTTTACATTAAAAGAAGCTCAGGAATTTGCTTTGGAAAATAATTATGACATTAAAAATGCTTATACAGATATTCTAATAGCCAACAAAAGGGTAAAAGAATCGGTTTCTATAGGTTTCCCACAAATTAACGGTAGTTTATCTAATAGTAATTATCTTAATATTGCTACTACACTTCTTCCCGATTTTATAACTCCTGTTATTTATCAAGTAAATGAAAATGATTTTGGATTAGAGCCGGAAGTGCCTTTGGGTGAACCTAAGTTTTTTCCAGCTCAGTTCGGAACAAAATATAATTTAACCGCTGGAGTTACAGCAAGTCAGTTGATTTTTAGCGGTTCTTATATTGTTGGTTTGCAAGCTGCAAAATCATTTCTTAATAAATCAGAAAAACAATTTATAAAAAGTAAAATTGACATTAAAGAAATCATTGCAAAAGCATATTATGCAGTTCTGGTGACTGAAAAAAATCAATCAATTTTAGACAGCACACTTGTTGACCTTGAAAAAATGGCTTACGAAACAAAAGAAATTTATAAAATCGGATTTGTTGAAGATACTGATGTTGATCAGCTGGATTTGCTTGTAACCGATATGCAAGCATCTATTCTTACTGCTAAAAATCAGGTTGATATTGCCTATTCCTACCTTAAATATTATATGGGATTAAGCTTAAACGACAGCATTTACCTTACCAATGACCTGAACTCTTTATTAGCAGAAATTAATCAAACCGCACTTATGACAACAGCTTTTGATTACAATCAAAACATTGATTATATAGTTCTCGAAAACCAGAAAAAACTTTCACATTTGTTGTTAAAACTTGAAAAAGCATCATATCTGCCCACAATGTCAGCATTTTTCAGTGCCCAGACAAATGCAATGCGAAACGATTTTAATTTTTTTGACGGAAATAAACCATGGTATCCTACAACTTTCTGGGGTATTCAATTGGATGTCCCTATTTTCAGCAGTGGAAGCAGAAGCGCAAAAGTTCAGCAAAAAAAATTAGAACTTAATAAACTAAACGAAGAGGATAAAAAACTTAAAGCCGGTTTAACCATACAGGTTAATACTTTAAGAAACGAATTTTATAATGCACTTATGGTGTACACCAATAAACAGAAAAGTTTGGAAATTGCTAAAAAAATCTACAAAAAAACCGAAATTAAATACCTGGAAGGAATTTCTTCAAGTATGGATCTTTTACAGGCTCATAATCAATTTTTAACTGCCGAATCCGATTATATTAACTCTATATTTAATTTACTTGAAACAAAATTAACTTTAGATAAATTATTAACCAAAAACTAAAGTAGCTAATAATTATTAAATTAACAATGGAATTTTTTAACAAATTATTATTATTGAATTGGGAAATAAGGGGAATAAGGGAAATAGGGGAAATATGGGTATTAGTACCCTTATACCCCCTATACCTTTATTTCCCTTACAATCGCAGGGCGTCCGTATGGATACCATTTTTATAATCTATCCTCAATCCCGATAGGCTATCGGGAAAGAATAGGAATTGATTAATAAACTGATTAGTTACAAATTAAAAAAATAATACAAAATGAAAAAAATAATATTTTTATTACTAATGATCATTCTTACAGCATGTCAGTCAACTGATAGCCCTGAAGCAATAAAAGAAAAAATTCATGGATATAAAAACGATATTAGTAAACTCAATCATAAAATTGTTAAGCTTGAAGAAGAGCTTAACAAATACTCAAACGATAATGAGTCGAAACATAAAATCCCCGTATCGGTGTCAAAACTTGATTATCAAAAATTCAACCACTTTTTAGATGCCAGTGGTTCGGTTGAATCAATAAATGAAGCTTTTATCAGCCCGGAAATAAACGGACAAATTAAAAAGATTTACGTAACTGAAGGCGTAAGAGTTAAAAAAGGTGATTTACTTGTCAAAATAAATACCAGTATTACCGAAAACACAATTAATGAGGTTAAAACTTCTCTTGACCTGGCTACAACAATATATGAAAAACAAAAACAATTATGGAAAAAGAAAATCGGTTCCGAACTCCAATTTCTTGAAGCCAAAAACAACAAAGAATCTTTAGAAAACAAACTTAACACTCTTAATGCTCAATTAGAAATGGCTTTGGTTAAATCACCTATTGATGGAATTGTGGATGAAATATTCCAAAAGGAAGGAGAGCTTGGAATGCCCGGCATACAATTAATGCAAATAATAAACCTTGATAAATTATACATAAACATTGATGTTTCGGAAGCATATTTACCTAATATTAATAAAGGAGATATGGTAACTCTTGAATTTCCTGCTTATCCGGAAATCAAGATGGAAGTTCCTATTCACAGAATCGGAAATGTTGTAAAACCTGAAAACCGGACTTTTACAGTTCAGCTGAAAATTAATAACCGGGGTGAAAAATTAAAGCCAAATATTTTATCAGTAATCAAAATAAATGATTTTTCCACTGATTCTGCTTTAGTTGTTCCTTCAATAATTATTAAGCAGGATTTTAACGGCTCTTATGTATATATGGTTGATAAACAAAGTGAAAACATGATTGCTAAAAAAGTATATGTAAAAACCGGTATGTCATACGGAAGTAATACTATGATAACCGAAGGATTAAATCCCGGACAAATGGTTATTACCAAAGGTTATAATTTAGTTAAGAACGGGACGGAGATAAAAATGATTTAATTAATGATAAAAAAAACTTACAACAGAATGAACAAAAACACCAAAGACAAAGTAATCCGTGAGTTTAAACTAACTACCCTGTCGTTAAAAAACCGTAATACTATTTTTTTAATGATAATACTCTTAGCCGTTGCCGGTATTTCATCATATATAAACAGCCAAAAAGAATTATTCCCCGAAATATACTACCCAACAATATTTGTTAAAACAATTTATCCGGGCAACACACCTGTTGACATTGAAAACCTTATTACCAGACCTCTTGAAAAAGAAATCCAAACAATAAACGGTATTAAGGAATTAAGGTCAACTTCAACACAGGATAATTCGGATATTTTTGTTGAATTTAAAACCGGCATAGTTATTAAAGAGGCATTGCAGGATGTTAAAGATGCCGTTGATAAAGCTAAAAGTGAATTGCCCGACGATCTGGATATTGACCCGATAGTAATGGATCTTGACTTTAATGAATTCCCAATTATCAACATCAATTTATCAGGCGATTACAGTAAAACCGAGCTTAAAGGATTTGCAGAATACCTTGAAGATGAAATTGAAACAATTTCTGAAATTTCAAAAGTTGAACTCAGGGGATTAGACAAAAGAGAAATTCAAATTAATATTGATATTCACAAATTAGAATCATTTGAATTAAACTTTAACGATATTGAAAATGCAATTGCCTTTGAAAATGTTTCAATATCGGGGGGTGACCTAAAAATTGATAAAACCACCCGCTCAATCCGCACAATAGGCGAATTTACAAATATCAAGGAAATTGAAGATATTATTGTAAAACATGAAAAAGGTAATATTGTTTATCTTAAAGATGTTGCACGGGTTATTGACGGATATGAAGACCCTCTAACTATTGCCAGATTAGACAGGCAAGCTGTAGTTTCTTTACAGGTAATTAAGAAAAGCGGTGAAAACTTATTGTCTGCTACAGATAAAATTTTAAATATCCTTACACTCGCAAAAAATTCCAAAATATTACCTGAAAACCTGAAAATTACAATTTCAAATGACCAATCCGAATATGTAAGAGACATGTTACATAACCTGGAAAACAACATAATAATGGGTATTATTTTTGTTATCATGGTATTGTTCTTCTTTTTAGGATTCAGAAATGCACTTTTTGTTGGTATTGCCATTCCAATGTCAATGTTTATATCTTTTTCTGTGTTGAGCTTATTAGGTTCAACAATAAATATGATGGTGCTTTTCGGATTGGTTCTCGCCTTAGGAATGTTAGTTGATAATGCAATTGTTGTTGTTGAAAATATTTATCGTTTTATTCAACGCGGTTATTCTTTATTTAATGCCGCCAAGCTGGCGGTTGGTGAAATTTCTCTTGCAATTATTGCATCTACCGCCACAACACTTGCTGCATTCTTTCCTTTGGTTTTTTGGCCCGGTATTATGGGTGAGTTTATGAAACATCTGCCAATTACTTTAATAATTGTTTTAACTTCTTCATTATTTGTTGCTTTGATAATCATACCCGTTTTAGCGTCAACATTTATCAAAAAAGATATTGAAAAGAAAAAAACCAATAAAAAAAGAGCTTTTATTACTGTAGTCATAATGTTGGTAATATCTGTTTTGTTTTACATTTCTAACATCCCATTATTTGGAAGTCTCTTAATAATATTTTCTATTCTGATACTTTTAAATCTTTTTGTTTTGGCTAATGCGGCAAACTGGTTTCAAAATACTTTTTTAGTAAAACTTGAAAGTTTTTATTTAAAAATCCTAAAATTCATCTTACGGGGACCAAGACCGACAATAACTATAATATGTACATTTTTATTGCTATTTCTTACAATAGTATTCTTTATTGTAAGAAGAACAAATATTTTACTTTTTCCGGAAAATGAACCTACATACATAAATGTCATTGCAGAGCTCCCAATAGGTTCTGATATTACTGCTACCGATACTTTTATGAAAAAACTTGAAGAAGAAATCTTTATATTAGTTGAACCTTATGAAAAAAACATAAAATCCATTCTCACAACAATTGGTCAGGGAGTTATAGGGCAAGATGATTTCCCGATTGGAAATACTCCAAATAAAGGAATGATAACAATTTCATTTGTTGATTATGAAGACAGGAAAGGAATTCGAACATCTGAAGTAATGAAAGAAATCAGTAATAATATATTGGGAAAATATCCAGGCATTCAATTTACTATTGAAAAAAATAGGATGGGACCTCCCACCGGAAAACCCATTAATATTGAAATTTCAGGAAAAGATTTTAACAAATTACTCTTTTTAACGGATTCTATTGAACAAGTTATTGATAAAGAAAATATTGAAGGTATTGAAGGACTTAAAATCGATCTGGATGTTGGAATGCCCGAATTATTGATAAACATTAACAGGGAAAGAGCAAGAAGATTTGGCTTGTCAACTGCCCAAATTGCAAGTACAATAAGAACAGCTTTATTCGGAAAAGAAATATCCGATTATAAGGAAGGTGAAGATGAATATCCGATCCAATTACGCCTTGATAAAAAATACAGAAATACTATTTCTTCATTGATGAACCAGAAAATTACGTTCAGAAGTCAATCAACCGGAAAAATTATGCAGGTTCCAATTTCATCGGTTGCTGATTTCACTTACAGTACAACTTACGGTGCAGTAAAAAGAATAGACATGAACAGGGTTATTACATTATATTCAAATGTTATTGAGGGATATAATCCAACTAAAATCAATAACATGTTAAAGTCCCTGCTTGCTGATTTTGACTTACCTGAAGCTTATTCCTTAAATTTTACCGGCGAGCAACAAGAACAGGATGAAACCATGGCTTTCCTTACCAAAGCTCTTATAATTGCAATTGCGTTAATTTTAATTATACTTGTTACACAATTCAATTCATTTATTAAACCATTGATAATTATTGCCAGTGTGCTGTTAAGTACTATTGGAGTATTTGGCGGACTTGCTACTTTTAATATAGATTTTATTTTAGTTATGACCGGTTTAGGAATTATATCCCTTGCAGGAATTGTAGTTAATAATGCCATAGTTTTAATTGATTATATTGACTTTTTAAAACTTAAAAAGAAAAAAGAAACAGGTATAAAAGTTTATGAAGATTTACCTATTGAATCTTCAATTGAATGTATTATACTGGCAGGAAAAACCCGGCTTCGCCCTGTACTTTTAACTGCCATAACAACAATACTGGGATTACTGCCAATGGCATCAGGACTGAATATTGATTTTAATGGCTTATTAATTAATTTCAGTCCGAACATTTACTTTGGAGGAGATAATGCTGATTTTTGGGGACCTATGGCATGGACTATTATTTTCGGCTTAACTTTTGCTACGGTTCTTACTCTTATTGTTGTTCCGGCAATGTATTTAATGGGGAACAAAGCAAAACTTGCAGGAATAAGATTTTTTAGTAAATCCTAATAAAATTACAAGAGTGAATAATCTATTAATATTAAAAACTATATTTTAATCTAAACATCATCATATTATAATCTTTGAAGTTTGAAAAAATATCATCTCCTTTACCATCAAAAAAAGCAGCAGCAAGTGAAATTTCAACATTATCGGTTGCATAGTATGTAATTTCAGGTATATAAATTATTGAATAATTATTTTCTATATCAGCCCAATCTGAAATAATAAATCCTCCATTAAGTGGAGCAATTTTTAGTTTTTCATCAAAAAATTTCTTTTCTAATCTTACAAAGAAATAATCGTTTAAACCGGCTCTGCCTCTTTCATTAACAAAACCGTGTAAATACTGGAAGTTCAGATAAGTGCCATTAACAAATGTATAATCGCCGCCAACAATGAATTTCACATAAACCTCTTTTTTTAGCACTGTTGTATCCTGAGTTACAGGAACAGGCGACAATGGATACATTGCCGACATATCGTTTGTCATTACAACATCGCTTTCGGGAAGAAAAGCGGCAGCTTCCGCCCAAACTCCGACACTGCCAATGCTTCCTGCCAAATCAGCTCCAAAAATGTGAGTTCTTGTAAAAAAAAGTTTAGAGTTAATATCAATACCACCGATAGTATCAACAGGAGTAAAAGTATTGTAAGTTCCGATAGGCAATCCATCTCTGCCCCATACGTAGCTCAATGAAAAATCGAAACCTCCGGCAAATCCTTTAAACCTGAAACCTGCTATTGAGCTTTCTCCCAGGTTGTAACTGGGTATTAACAATGTATCGGAAAATCCTTTTAATTCCATTCCGGAAGGAAGTTCCATTTGTGGAGTTAAAGCATTGGCGAAAATCCCCACTGGCATATTTGCGGGCTGGAAAACCGGGATATAAACACCTTGCACCGAAAAATCGTTGTTCAAATAATAAATAAGATTAAGAGCAATGGAGCCCCTGTGCCTTCCAAAGTCTAACACATCTTCAAGGTCATAAGGGTTTAGATTGTCAGTCGGGTTAAGCTTGTCGGCTGTGCCCCATGCAATTCGTTGTTTCCCGATTTTTACATCTAAATTTTTTGTCAAAAATCCGTACATTTCAACATAAGCTTCTCTGATTTCAAGATTATACGGATCAATAATATTCAAATTATATAGATCACTTGATTTTGCTGTTTTTGGCAAACCAATGTTTCGCAACCAAATATCGCTATGGAATTTTGAATCACCAAATAATTTTTTGTCCAATTGCAGACTTAACCGGTTTTCGTTCCATGCCCAATCGTAATTTTTTTCTAATAAAAATCGTTGGTCAGTAAGAAATTCTCCCGACAATTTTAATTTGTTATCCTGTGCTTTAACTATGCTTGTAATGAAAAAAAGCATAATAACAGACATGTAAATTATATTTATTCGTTTCATATTTTAATATTTTTATAAATAGATTTTTTAATTATTTTTAAGATTAAATCATAATTATTCAATACAGTAATAGCAATTTCCTGTCCCGCTATCAAAAATTCTTTTGTTGCATTTATGGTTGTTGTGTTTTGAAATTTAGTAGGATGCTTTAATTTATTTAGCATTACATACTTTATTTTTTTGCCTTGCGATTGATAATATATATTAATAAGTGTTTCTACTCCAAATCTTGAATGTTTGATTTTATTAAGAATTGGAAGAATGTCTTTTTTCCTTAATGCACGTTCTCCCGACAATGATTTAAAAGGATTAACACTATAATTAATTAAAGTTTCTGTTGCCTGACCTAAAACCATGTCTGCTTCATTTTTTAATATCGGCGAAAGAAGTTGAAAAAAATGTTCTTCTTTCAGGTTTGATAAATCGGCATCAATAAAAACAATAATCTCTCCCTTGGCTTGTTCAACACCCATAGCCATTGCATAGCCCTTACCTTTATTTTCGGACAATTCTATACATTTGAAATTAATCTCTTTTTGCAAATCTGTTAATATTTCTTTTGTATTATCCAATGAGCCGTCATTTACAACTATAATCTCATCTATTAAATAATCTGAGATGTTTGAAACAACGTTTTTTATGGTTTTTTCTTCGTTATAGGCACATATAATTGCTGTTGTTTTCAAGTTTTTTAGAATTAAAATATTTTGAAATTTCTTTATTTGCAGCGCTTTCTCCAATTTTAATCAGTTTTTCCGCTCTATGAAAGTCGAAAGTTCCAGATGTATCATAAGGAATACTAATAATAATATCCGGTTTATATTTTTCAATGTTTTGTTTTGCCAGCTTATGAACCATAGCTGATGTCGAAGCATTTAAAAGAGAAAAATATCCCAAACTTTTCTTATCGCCTGTGTTGATTACTCT
>JAUWSB010000206.1 GCA_030610255.1 Bacteroidota bacterium | reverse complement strand
ATTTCATCCTGAGTTTTTTTGATCAGTTTAACTTGTGTTTTTCTATACGCACTATATTGTTGGAAATATTTTAAACGCTTATATGCCTGGTTAAAATCTTCAGACGAAAAAACAAACATTAAACGGTTATACAAGCTTTTGTTCTTAAATGCAAAATAAATCATTTTTGCATATTCATTTTTTAAACTTAGCAGTTCATTAGTAAGTTCTTTAATATTTGAATTATTAGCATCAATTTTATTATTAAAAATATTAATTTCAGAATTAATCGCAGCTATAAGTTTTTCACGATAACTTATTTTGTTATTTAAAATTATAAGTTGATTTAGAGATGTTTCCTTACTTTTTTTTGTTTCAGACAGTAAATTGTTTGTGTATTTAATTTCTTTTTCAATTTTATTTTTTTCCTGCTTTAATTCATTTTTTTTATCCTGGGCAAGTGAAGGGTTAAATAAAAAGGTAATTATAAATAAAATGAGTAAAATTTTAATAGGTCTGAATAATATACTTTTTAGAAATTTCATTACAAGAATATATACTAATTCTTAACAGGTTTACGAAGTAAAGCTGTTTAGAAGTAGTTATGCGTGCTGAATAGACGTTTAAAGTTTTGCATTTCTATTCAGCATTAGTATAAACAATCAAAATGTAAAAATAGGAAATATTTTTCTAAACATTCCATTTCTATAATACCCACAATAGTACTTATTTTTTTATTTTATTACCCATCTATTTATAATTGAAATGGAATGTTTACTAAAATGTTGCTGCTGCTGCCAACTGCCACTGTAACTTTCCTATTTTATTTATCACTGTATTTGTATGAATTTTCGGGGGATCTTAAAAGGAAATCTTAAAGGTTTACTTATTGCAATTTTTGAATAATCAACAGCTATTTTTATATTATTTTCAGCTAATACATTAAAATTTATATTTGAAGGAAAAAGCTGTTCGTCAATAAAAACAAAATCATCATAGATAGCTACAAGTTTTATATTTTCTTTTTTGATTTCTTTTATATGTATTTGTGAAATTTTGAAACTTTCAGGATTCAGCCATATTGTCTGGATAAATACTTTAGGATTTTCTTCACTTTCTTTTACATATTTCTTTAGCTTACTACGGGCGGCTGTTGATAATCTGTATTCTTTACTATCAATTGATGCTCTAAATTTTCCATTTTCATAATAAGTAAAATCATTTCCTGTTATAAAAGATTGAATAATGTCAAAATCAATATTTGTTTCAAGAAAGTCATTAACAAAATCGTAATCTCCGATAAAATATGTATCATTTATCCGGTTTATAAATTTTACCGAATCATTTGTTATCATCAACCTTGCTACTTCAATACCTAAAGCTGGAGAAAAAGAAATCCATATTAAACTGTCTTTTTTTATACGGATATGTCCCTTAAATGAGGTTTTATTCTTATCATTAATATAATCAATAGAGAATTTTGCAGAAAAAAAGTCAAATTTTAATTCATTTTTTTTCAGTTGTTCAAATAAGTAATCAGCACCATATTCTTTTATCGGTTCTTTGATAATTGTCCGTGTTGTTTTACACGAAAAAAGGATTAGGGTTAGAATAATACTTATCCCAAATATAAATTTATTCATATAATTTTTTATCCTGTATTTTTTTATCTAAATATTCAGAGCCTTTGCCAGCTATTTTCGCCTTGTTCCAGTAAGTATAGGCTTCATCAGTTTTGCCGAGTTTATATAAAATATCTCCATAATGTTCAAGGATAACGGCATTCTTATCTCCTTCGTTTTCTAAAGCTTTTAAAATCCATGTTTTCGCTTCTTCATACTTTCCCGATTTGTATAATACCCATGCATAAGTATCAAGGTTTGAATAATTATCAGGGTCAAGTTCAGTGGCTTTTTTTGCCATTTGCTCGGCTTTTTCAAGATTTTCATTTCTGAGTGAGAGGTAATAGCTGTAATTGTTAAGTACAATTGAATTTAATGGATCAATGGTCAAAACTTTTTCAAAAGCTTCATCTGAAAGATTATAATCTTTAATTTGATTATAAGCATCTCCAAGGTTAGAATAAAACTGAGCTAAAAGAGCATCATTTTCAACTACAAATTTTAATCCTCGGTTCAAAACTTCAATTGTTTTTTTATAATTTTTCAATTGATAATTTGCTACTCCGCTAAATAAATAAAGCAATGCTTGTTCGGGAAAAAGCTCAATAGCCCGTTGGCTTTCAAAAGCCATAGATTTAAAATCTTTCAATTCGGATTCAATAAATAAAAGTTGTTCCCAGATTACATATTTACTGCTGTCAAGCGACAATACAAAATGAAGTGATTCTTTAGCTTTATCAAATTGATTGTCCTGATAAAGCAGGTCTGCATAAATTGAGTGAGATTTTGGATCATCAGGATGAGTATTAACTAGTATCTGTGAAAGTGCAAAAGCCTGATCCTTTAAGTCGGAATAAAGCTCAATAATTGTATAATATGATAGAAGAATCTGAATTTTTGTGTTAATATCAAGGTTTGGGTTGGCAAAACCAAGTTTTAATTCTTCAAATGATCTTTCTTTATCACCTTTTTTCCTATAATAATCAGATAATGAAATATGAATATAGGCATCATTAGGATTAATTTTAATAATTTTATTGTATGCTTTTAATGCTTTCTCTTCCAATTTGTTAGACAGGCATAATTCAGCTAAGATTGCATAATAACGGCTTTCTGTCGGGTATTCTTCAATGAGCTTTTCAACTTCTTTAACTGCTTTATCAACTTTTTTTAGCTGAAGAAAAAGATTCTTTTTTTGTGTTGTAAGTTGTTCGGAAACCCCTGTTTTTTCTTCAATCTTGTTATAAATTTTAATTGCATCATTATATTTCTCCGAATAGATATAATCGGATGCCAGTTCAAAATAATAGTCAATATTATCAGGATGAGTTTTTACAAGATTTGTCAAAACCTTGATTCCATCATCATATTTTTCATTAACTTTATATAACCTTGCGAGCAGTAGTTGATACCAAACGTTTTGAGGGTCAATTTTTACAGCTTTTTCAGCAAGCAAAAGTGCTTCATCATTTTTGTTAAAAATGGTGTAAATTTTTGCCAATTCATACATTGAGGCAGCATCTGACGGATCAATTTCAATACATTTTGAAAATAACTCGGAAGCTTTTTGATAATTACCAAGAATTTTTTCTTTGTTAGCATCAATAAAAAAAGTAGAATTTTTTAACCTGTCTTTTTCTGAAAGCTGGCTGTTTTTTTCGGATATTTGGCTTCTATTTTCTGCCTGACGGGTTGTTTTACAAGCAGTAAAAGCAAATAAGAATAGAGCTGATATAATTATTAATAGTTTTTTATTCATAGATGGCAAAGATATAATCATATTTTTAGAACTCAGTAAAATAGATGAATTTTGTATTTTTAAATCACAAACCACAAATTTCAAAATTCAAATAATAATAAAATTTCAATATCAAATTTTTAAAAAAGTTTGATTATTTGTAATTTTAAAATTGTGATTTATTTGAAATTTGGTCCCGAAAGCTTTCGGGATGTCCTTGGTGATCTTTAATATTTACCCGCCTGCACGAACGGGCAGGTTTAAATTGTCGGACTTTAGAGACGGACTCTAATTAGTACCGGTATGTCCGAAACCGCCTGCACCTCTTTTTGTTTCAATTAACTCGGAAACCTCAACCCAATCAGCTTTTTCGTGAGCAGAAATTATCATTTGTGCAATTCTCTCT
>JAUWSB010000200.1 GCA_030610255.1 Bacteroidota bacterium | reverse complement strand
AATGGATATTTGACGGAGGAGACCCTGATACATCCGTTTTACAAAATCCCGATAATATTGTTTATGACGAATCAGGATATTATGATGTAACCTTGATAGCTACAAATATGGGCGGCTCCGATACATTAACAATTGAGGATTATATCCAGGTGTTCTGGGTTGGTATAAGCGAAAATATTAATGCAGATAAAATTAAGATATATCCGAATCCGACTTCAGGTTTAATAACTTTTGATTTTGATGAATATTCTTCAGAAGAACTTTCTGTTATTGTTTTCAATTCAATTGGAAAAATTATTGCATGCTTTGATAATATTAAAGATAATAATAACTTCTCAATTGACTTTTCTCTGGAATCTAAAGGTATTTATTACATTTCAATTAATACTTCCGAAGGAGTAATAAATAAAAGGGTTTCGCTGGTTAAATAGTTGGAGTAAGGGCTCCATACGGACTCCTTTCAGTCGTAAGGCTCCATGCGGACTCCTTTCAGTTGTAAGGCTGAGGAGAAGGTTAAGGCTTAGATTCAATGTCATCAAGTTAAGCAAAATTGAATAATGAATGTAGAATATTAAATTGTACTTATAACAGGTTTAATCACTTCATAATTCAATATTCATGAGTTTGGTCTAAAAACTTATTTCACGCAATCCCGATACATATCGGGAGGAAGGTTTTAATGCCCGCCTGAACGACATATTCGGGCAGGCAAAGACCGCAAAATAGATATATTTATACTCAATACTTTGCGTGTTTTGCGATTCGTCTGCGATGCGAGCTTTGCGTGAACCATTTTTATCTCTTTTTATTTGTGAATTCGTGGCTTAATAAAACTTTTGCGGATTTAAGGTACAAACGATCGCGAGCTGAGTGTATTTTTTGTTTGTATAAATGTTATCTTTGTTCAAAATAAAATTTATAAATATGAAATTAAATCAAATTTTCTTTTTTGTTATAATTGGAATTTTGACACATATTAATTATCAATTATTCGCTCAGATAAGTCAGGGTGGCGTTCCTCCGAGTTTTAATCAGGTATTATTATCAGAGGATTTTCAGGAAATAAATCTTGCCAAACCTGATATAAAAAGTATTTTAGAGGAAGATAAACTTAATGAAGATAAATTTAATCCTTACCGGATTGCTGTCACTATAGATGTTGATATAAATATTAATAATTCAGGAACATGGACAAAGTTAGCGGAAGGTGGCAGGATATGGCGGCTTAAAATCAAATGTAAAGATGCTCTTGCACTTGGAGTTTATTACGATAAATTTTATTTACCAAAAGGTTCAAAACTGTTTTTATACAATGAAGATAAAACACAGGTAATTGGTGCTTTTACTTCATTTAACAATCATGAGACCGGAATTTTTGCAACCGAATTAATAAAAGGAGATATAGTAATTTTAGAATATTTTGAACCAAAAAAAAATAAAGAAAAACCGCTTATAAATATTTCTGAAATTGCTTATGCTTACCGTTCTGTTAATCCGGTATTTGTTGACAAAGGCAAAGATTTTGGTGATGCCGGTCCTTGTGAGGTAAATGTTAATTGCCCTGAAGGTGATAACTGGCAAGACCAAAAAAGAGGTGTTTGCAGAATATTATTAAAAGACGGTGCAAGCTTAAGCTGGTGTACAGGTTCATTGGTAAACAATGTAAGACAGGATTTTTTACCTTATTTTTTAACGGCAAATCATTGTGGTCCTTATGCCAGTACTTCAGATTTTAACCAGTGGTTATTTTATTTTAATTACGAATCCTCCGACTGTCCTGATCCATCTGAAGAACCTCCAATTTATTCAATGGTTGGTGCTACACTTATAGCCAAAGCTGTGTATAACATAAGTCTTGGTTCTGATTTTAAGCTTTTGCGTTTAAATAATGCTGTTCCTGAAAATTACAATCCGTATTTTAATGGTTGGAACAGGGTAAATGCTGCAAGCAGCAGCGGAACAGGAATACATCATCCGGCAGGTGATATAAAGAAAATCTCAACTTATAACGAACCATTGGTTTCAACTGTTTATGATGGAACTAATGTTGTACCTGATGCAATGTTCTGGAAAGTTGTTTGGGCAGCTACCGAAAACGGGCATGGTGTTACCGAAGGCGGTTCATCCGGCTCTCCAATATTTGATTCTGAAGGAAGAATTGTCGGAACACTTACCGGTGGAAAAGCTTCTTGTACTAATTTATATGGTCCTGATTATTACGGTAAATTTTCTTATCATTGGCAATTAAACGGCTTAACGGATTCTATAAGATTACAACCATGGCTTGATCCGGATAATACAGGTATTCTATATCTGGACGGAACCGGTTTGGATTCAACCGTTTTAGTTGCAATGTTCAAAGCTGATACAACGCTTATTCCTGTTGGCGGCTCAATTATTTTTACTGATGTTTCAATTGGAAACCCAAATGAATGGTTATGGAATTTTGAAGGAGGAACACCATCATCTTCCACAGAACAAAACCCTTCAGATATTAAGTATGATGCCTTTGGCAACTATGATGTTTCATTAATTATAAAAAATGAAACAAGTTCCGATACTATTGTTCAGAAAGATTATATTTATGTTAAACCAACCATTTCACCAAATCCTACTAAGAATTTTGTTGAGATATTCTTAGGAAATACATCAAATGAACTAATAGATATATCAGTATTTAATAACGTGGGTGCAATGGTTGCAGATTATAAAATTGAAATAACTTCAACAGCTGTAAAATTATATCTTGATAAAAATTCAAGTGGAATGTATTTTATTAATATTAGGAGTAAAGATTATAATAGCACGCATAAAATTTCTTTAATAAAATGATAATATTGGAATACTGGAATATTGGAATATTGGAATACTGGAATGTTGGAATTTTGCCGCGGGCTTGTTAATCAAAATGCAGATATGGACAAGCTGGTTAGCGATTATAAAAATTTTTCAGCTTATACTAATTCCAAAATGTTTTATCCGATTAGAATCAAAAACAGTTTATTTGTTTAAAACCGCTTACCAGCTAATTAATAACTATTGATTTTTTTTACTTCGCAAATCATATATCGTTAATACTCCGAGATTTCGGAGCAGGCTTTGTTCTTAAATCAACTTAAAATAATATTCAAAGAAACTTGAATTTTTGTACTCCCAACTCTATACTAATCATAAACCTCAACCTTAGCCTTTTTTAATTAATTCTTTACGGAAATTTAACTGATAAACCAATATTAAAAATAGTCCATCCCCAACCTAATTCAGCAAAAGCTCCGATATTATTTGTAAAATAGTAACGACCTCCTGCATAAACTGTTATCCTTGCTTGACTTCCTGTTGCAGATGAATATGGTTCATAAGAGCCGGGACCGTCATAATAATCCTTAGATGAAACAATATTATAACCTAACATTAAACCGCCATAAGCGTCAAGTTTATCAGTAGTGTAAAAATGATAATTTCCTCTTACCCCGATTACGAGGTATGAATATTTCCATCCCCATGTATAACCACTCCATTTATCTTCCCATTTTGAAGCACAATAACCAATAAATCCTCCCACACCAACTTTATCAATAATACCATATTCAAAAGAAGCTGAAATAGGTAGAACTGTTTGGTTATAAAATGATCCTGTATATAATGTATTACCAAATCCAATTCCAATGTTAATAGCACTGGTGCCTTTTTCAAATGTTTGTGTTTGAGCACAGGCAATAGTTATTCCTGCAAAAATAATTGCAATTGTAAAAATAATTTTTTTCATAATTGATAAATTTGGTTAATAAATAATTTGATAAAAAATAATTCTGCAAGTTAATTAAAAAATCACAAAAGTCAAGTAAAGATATAAAGAAAAATTAAATATTAAATTAATGTGAGTTAGGGATTAGTTTATTTAACCTGACTTATTCATAGCGCCATAAATGGCAAGTTACATGTTATTCAGCAATCGCTTACTAATTGTGGATTTGCAAAAAAACATTCAATAAGCAACATACAATAATCAATAAACAAGTAAAAAATGAAAAAATTTGATT
>JAUWSB010000110.1 GCA_030610255.1 Bacteroidota bacterium | reverse complement strand
TGTAATAATTTTAAAAGAGAATCTCAGATTGTTACATTAAGCCTAAGCTATCGAATTAATAATTACAAAAAGGAAAAACAAAGAGATGAAGAAACGGATATTGATTTTGAAGAGGATTTTTAGATTTTTGGTACTACCATTTTTTTAGTAGATAGGATCGTTTGCCATAGACATCCCTTCGGGAGAAGTTGGAAGTTGGAAGTCGGAAGATATTTTACTTCATACTTCTAGCTTCGGACTTCCTACTTGCCCTTTCGGGCGTTATGTTATAATACTTTTTTACATGAAGAATACATCCTGTAAATAGATTTATCAAGTAAAATTCATTATCATTTGTTTAGAAATAAATTCTGAAGATTATTAATTACAATTTGGCAGGCTAACAATTGAAATCAGCGGCGGTGGTAGCCGTCCGCTGGATTTATTTGTTAGGTTTCATTGCCTATCCATCTGTATCCTTTAGTCATGCCTTTGTCAGATGTTTCAAAAGAACGTTTATCTTCATCAAGAACGCTTTTTAGAATCCATCCCAAATCTTTGCCTGCTTCATCTATAGCTGATTCATTGTCCTTGCCGTTGTTGATATGTTTTTCATAGAGGCAGTAAAGTGGCGTGCGGCTCCAATCGAAATTTTCTCCTCCCATTAAATCTCTTGCTGCAAAAATTTCATCTTTCCTGTTTTTTATCCAACAATAAACTGCCCCTTGAATAAAGCATTTAACTGACTGTAAATCAGTATTATTGATTCCAAAATTATATCGTAACTTTGATTTGTTTATTAAAGTCATTTGATAATCCTCCTTGCCTAATATATTATTAATCTGCAAACGTCCGTATAATATTTCAAATATGCAAGAAAAAAGTAACCATGCTCTCACTCGTTTGTACCTAGAATCCGCAAGTGTTAATAAAATGATGAATTACTAGATTTATAAGCAAATTAAGTTTAGAATAAATTCACTTTTAGTAAATATGATTAGGTTTATTTGCTTATTTACTGTAAAAATTGGAATTTATTTGGAATTTGTTTTTTGAAATTTGTCTTTTGCAGTTTACTGCGTTATGTATATAACCCCCCATTAACCGAAATTACTTCACCTGTAATATAAGATGACTTTTCAGAAGCAAGAAATCCAGCAACTTCTGCAACTTCTTCGGGTGTTCCAAATCTGTAAAGCGGAATTAACTGCTTAAATTCTTTTTCGTTTAAGTCCTTTGTCATATCTGTCCTGATAAATCCAGGAGCAACCGCATTAACAGTTACTTTCTTTTTCCCGATTTCCTGAGCCAGTGCTTTGGTAGCCGCAATAATTCCTCCCTTAGCTGCCGAATAATTAATTTGTCCGGGCAAACCCTTTATTCCTGATAAAGAAACAATATTTACAATTCTTCCGTATTTCTTTATCAGCATATCTTTTAATAACATTCTCGTAACAAAAAAGAAACCGTTAAGATTAGTGTTCAGTACATCAAACCATTGTTCGTTTTCCATCCACATTAATAAGGTGTCTTTTCGTATTCCGGCATTATTTATCAGAACTTCAATATATTGCTCTTCATGTTGTTTTTTCCATGTTTCCAATACTTTCTCGACTTCATCCTGCTTTGAAACATCAAATTGCATTAGCTCGCCCGAACCTCCGGCATCTTTGATTAATCCGAGTGTGGTTTCGGCTTCTTTAATATTAGAAAGGAAATTTATCAATACATAATAACCCATTTCTGAGAGCTTCAGGCTTATAGCTCTGCCAATTCCTCTTGAACCACCTGTAATTAAAGCGTATTTCATCTTGATTTATTCTTTTACAAATTTGAAAACATTAAAATTCTAATTTATACTCCATTAAAAAATTCTTAACATTTTGAATATCCTTATATCTTGGAGAATCTTCTTTAAATTTAGGTATGATTTTTCGTAAATCCGTAAAAGCAGTTTTTGAGCAGGATGATAATTCATCTTCAATTTTTAAGTAATCTATTGCCTGAAGGATAGCAATAAGTTCAATGGCAATTACCAGGTATGAGTTATCAATTATTTGTTTTGTAATAAGAGAGGCATTAGTTCCCATACTGACAATATCCTGATTATCATTATTGTTAGGAATACTATGAATATACATAGGAAATGATAATGTTTGATTCTCGGCAACAGTTGATGTAGCAGTAAACTGAATTCCCTGCATACCAAAGTTCAGTCCCAGTTTTCCAAGATTGATAAAAGGAGGCAGCTTGTTATTTAACTTGTCGTTTAAAAGATAATTTAATTGTCGCTCGCATAACATAGATAACTTTGTAATAGCGATTTTTAACTTGTCCATTTCAAGCGACACATAATCTCCATGAAAGTTTCCACCATGATATACATTATTATTCTCACTATCAATAATCGGATTATCGCTAACAGAATTTGCTTCATTTATCAGAACTTTCTCAGTGTTTTCAATAGTATCATAAATAGGTCCAAGTATTTGCGGAACGCAGCGAAGTGAGTAATATTCCTGCACTTTTTCTTTCAATAAATAATCACTGATATGATTATTAAAAAAGTGGTCTTCTCTTTTTCGGATTAATTTGCTGCTTTTTAAGATTATTCTGAAAATTTCAGAAACCTTAATTTGTCCTTCGTGTAATTTTACATTATTTAGTTCTTTTGAGAAATGGTCGTCGAAAGATCCTGCAATTTCATTTATCATGGCTGAAGCCAGTATAGTCCAATTTAAAAGATTTCCTGCCAAAATAGAATTAATCAATCCAATTCCTGTCATCACGGAAGTGCCGTTTATCAGCGATAGTCCTTCTCGTAAGTGCATTTTGACAGGATGAACATCATTTTGGGCAAACACTGTTTTTGTCGGAAGAATTTTCCCCTGATAAGAAACTTCGCCTTCGCCGATTAATACAAGGGCAAGATGTGCTAATTGTACTAAATCGCCGCTTGCACCAACTCCGCCATGCTCAGGAATTAGAGGATAAATATCTTTATTAATCAAATTTTTTAATAATTCCACAACTTCGGGATGAATGCCTGAATAACCTTTAAGAAAGTTATTTAATCTGACTATCATTGCCGATTTAACATAAGTTGCAGGGATAGGGTTTCCTGTACCGGATGAATGACTTCTTATTGCATTATATTGTAATTGAATACAGTCTTTATCATCAATTCTGTATTGTGCCATAGGACCCAATCCTGTATTGATTCCATAAATGACTTTACCCTTACAATATTTATCAAGAAAATTAAAGTTGCTTTGAACTTTTTCCAGTGCTTTCGGGTTAATCTTTATCTTCTCTTTATTGTATAATATGTTATAAAAATCATCTAAAGTAAGTGGATGTTCTCCAATTTTTATCATTATAAGTAATACTAAGTTTAGTAAAAAAAAGAAAATACAAAATTAATAAAAATTAATTTAACAATCTCAGAAGATTTTATTGAGCACATCATAAACCAATCCATATATTCCCACCGAGTTACTTTCTCTTGGTCCGGCAATATTTAAGATTTTAATTTTGTTTTCAGATAACCAGTTTAATAATTTTTCTTTTTCTGGGGTTTTTGAGAAGTCGTAAATAAAACAGGGTTTTTTCAAATCATCGGCAGTATCCATTGTGAGTTTTGTTCCTTCGTCCATATATCCATTGATAAATATAAGTGTCCCGTCGGTATCGTTCACATTAAGCTTTGTCCTTTCCCGGTAATCTGAGCCTGATGTTTCTGTAAGTGGATATTTTATAGGTATTATTCCGTCTTCAGCAATCCTGCCTTTCGGACACCAGCCATTGCAAGTTATTTGATTATCTATGGCAAAATCAAGCGCTGCCCTGTCAACTCCGGTTTGTCCGCCGGAAATTAGTTTAGATATTTTAAAAACTAAAACCACCTTTAGTGGGAATTTATAAACAAGTAGCAGAGGCAGCAGCAGTGGCAGGAAAATACTTACTGATACTGCCTTTTGCCTTTTATCATATTTTTCTGTTTTGAAATATCACAAAATCACGCTGTGCTTTCAACAGGTTTATTGTATTCAGCAATAAATTTTTAGTTTCGGATAATATTCCTAAATACAGCATGCTGTTTTTGGTTCCTGTTTCCCTGTTTTTAATCCTTCTGATTTGTGTTTTTCGGAATTCTTCAATAATATTTAGTATTTCCTGTTGTTTATCAATTATGTGATTAATTTCTGTAAATTTATTTTTTTGAATTATATCCTGAATAGTAGTAAAAAATTCAGTTAATCGGTTTCTGATTTTGTTTAATTCTTCAACCTGTATATTTATCAATCCTTTATGATTATTATTTATATGTTCAAAACTCGGTTGAATAATAAATGTTATACAATGGGCAATTTCTCGAAGATAGTCAAGCACCTGAACATAATAATGCCCTGTTTCTATTGAATCTTCCTGTAATTGTATAATTGTATTATGTATATTATCTTTCAGGTATTTGGCTTTTTTATTTATTTCTTTGATTTCCTTTTTAATGCTTTTAAGTTTTTTGAGATCTTCTTTTACCAAAGCCTGAATCGTTTCGTTGTATATTTTTATTGCATTATTTAAAGTAATGGCAACATTTATTGTGCATTTTTCAAAAATATTCTTGCTGTTTATTTCATCTGTAGTAGTTTTATATTCTTCACTTTTCTTTTCTCTTTTTTTATGAAAAACATGAGTTTTAATAATTAGAATTAATGCAATAATTAATAAAATACCAATTGAGATAAAAGCGCCCCAGTGAATGATATAAACAATTAAAAATGCAACTGTAAAAGCCGATAATGCAGTAAAGAACCATCCTCCAATAACAGATAACACGCCGGTTATACGATAAACAGCGCTTTCGCGGTCCCATGCTTTGTCAGATAATGATGATCCCATTGCCACCATAAATGTTACATAGGTTGTTGATAACGGAAGTCTTAAAGAAGTAGCAAATGAAATGATTATACTGGCAACCACAAGGTTTACCGATGCACGCAACAGGTCAAATGAAGGAGCATCTTTTAGATCAATTGATGGTGTTTCCGGCTTGTCAAATTGCCTGGCAATACCCTCTTGAATTCTCTTTGGAATAATATATCTTATGACATTTCCGAAATTTATTGAGCTTCTAACCAATGATCTTGAAAGCATTGATGAGCCGAAGCGTTCACTTCCTTCATCCTGGCGGCTAAGACCTATTTCAGTTTTGGTAACATAACGTGCTTTTCGCGAGAACCACAGTGCAAGCACCATAATAAAACCTGCAATAATAAGGAATATCGTTGGACTTTTAATTTCACCTGTTAAAGCCTCCATTAAAAATGTATCGGGGCTGGCAGAGGGTTCAGATAAAAATTCTTTAAAAGATTCATAACCGGCTAACGGGACACCAATAAAATTTACCAGATCATTACCTGCAAAAGCCATAGCCAGAGCAAAAGTTCCAACTAAAACGATAAGCTTTAAAACATTAAGTTTAATAATCCAGTTTAATAATTGAAGTAAAATAGTCCATGCTACAAAACTTGCACCTAAGATTAAAAGTGTGTTTTCTTTTATCAACAGTTTTGCTTCGTCCGACATAAATGAAGCTCCTTTTGCTCCTTTTATAATGATAAAATATGTAATTGCAGTAATTGCAATTCCACCCCAGATCCCACCGAAGTATTTTAATCTTTTTTTATAATTAAATGAAAAAACAATTCTTGTAATATATTGAACAAGTGCACCAATAGAAAATGCAATTACAATTGACAGTAATATACCAAAAATAATTGCCAGTGCATTTCCTGTATTTATAAATTCTCCAATGTCTTTTGCTGTTTCGGGTGAGGATAAAATCTTGATAATAGACATGGCAACTGCTGCACCTAACAATTCAAAAACTATTGAAACGGTAGTAGAAGTTGGCAGTCCGAAAGTATTAAATGTGTCAAGGAGTATAATATCGGTTATCATTACGGCAAGGAAAATGATTATGATTTCGGAGAAATAGAAATATTCGGGGTGGAAAATCCCTTTCCTTGCCACTTCCATCATACCGCCTGAAAATGTTGCACCAACAAGAATCCCAAGTGCAGCGATTATCATTATTACTTTGAATGGTGCAGCTTTTGAGCCAATTGCAGAATTCAAAAAGTTTACAGCATCGTTGCTTACTCCTACAATAAGATCGGAAATGGCAAGAATAAATAAAACGATAACTAAAACTAAATAAACGGTTTCCATTTAATTTTTTAAATAAAATTGACTGTTACAAAATTAATTAATCTGTATATATTTTATTTTAAAAGTAAAAAGAAAATTTTATAATCAAATTTGATACAATAATAAAATAATATTTAATCTGATGGCAAAAAAGAAATAAAATTTAATTAACAATAATTATTCTTTTAACTGCACCAACGTTTTTTAGCATATCTTCAATATCTTCAAACGAAATAAAAATATCGGTATGGCCGTTTGAATAAGGAGCAATTTCATAGCTGTTGTAATAAAATCCTATACCATCTTTGTTAATATAAATGTTGTTGTTTGGTTTAACTTCATCAACAAAAAAACCCGCATCTTTAAGATTATCTTCAGGTTTAATTAAATATAATTCTCTTAATTTTTGGTTTAATATTTTGGTTAGCTTTGGTTTGTAGCCATCTTCAAAAATATCATCAATAGTAATTATATTGCCATTTTTCAGGTCAATTACATTAAATTTATTAACTTCAATTCCGTGAGCACCTCCTGTATAACCATAATCCTGGTATTCGAGCGAAAGAATAAAATCCTGATTATATCTGATGTTCATTTGTTTTATCTTTTCCCAGTTGAATGAGTTGCCACCGTCATAAATATCCTGATTTGATTTTTTATAAAGTTTAAAATATTGTTCTTCTTTTTTTATCAACATCGAATCAGGATGTATTTGCAGGAAGTTCTTTCCGAAAAAGTTTTGGGTAATAATATTTTTTACAGAATCGGAAATGTTTTTGTCGGGATAATTATTTGGCTTAAACAGGGCTAATTCCAAACTTGCAACAGGTGAATTTTTCTCTTCAACAAGGCGGCATTCCGATTTTAAATAATAAACTTCAAATTGCATTGTTCCATCCGGATATTTTTCACATAATTCAAAACTTAATTTTTTATCACTTTCTGATTTTTTCCAGTTGCCTTCAATCTTGTTCTTGCTTGTAAAATTCCCTTTAAATATTGAGCCTTTACCATTGAATTCAGCAAGCTCTATATCTCCGTTTTCGTAAATTATTCCTTGTAAAGGTATAGTCTGTCCGTAATAGATAAAATAGTTGTTATCTGTATTATCAAAAAAATAGTAATAATAGTATCCTTGTATCTTATTGTTGATGCTTGAAAGGTCGGCAGTAATTTTTATGTTATAATTAATATTACCTTCCATATGTTTGTAAAATTGCTTATCAGGTAAAGTTTGAGAATAAAGATTATTTTGAAGATTTAGAATAAATAAAAAAAGTAAATATAGCAGAGGTTGTTTCATTTGAATAATTTATTTATATTGAGTTGACAAAAATAATTTCTTATTTTAGAAATAATACATTTATTTTGAAAAAATATTGCTGAGTCCAGTTTAAAAGCCATCGGATGACTAATATTCAAAATTTATCAGAAAATTGAACTGTGTATCAATTAGTTAAAAAGTCATCCGATAGCTATCATTTGAAATATTACTTTTTAGACCAGACTTATTGCTATTTTTTTAAAAAAAACTTGACAAATATAAAATAATTGTTTTATCTTTGACCGACCGTTCAGTCATAGAAAAGTTAAAAGTTATATGTTAATTGTTAAAAGTTAGTAATCTAAACATATATCATATAACATAGCGCCATAAATGGCAAGTTACATGTTATTCAGCAATCGCTTACTAATTGTGGATTTGCAAAAAAACATTCAATAAGCAACATACAATAATCAATAAACAAGTAAAAAATGAAAAAATTTGATT
>JAUWSB010000056.1 GCA_030610255.1 Bacteroidota bacterium | reverse complement strand
TAACAAAACTCAAATAAAAATTTTATAGAATGAAAAAATTGTTAATTCTTGGAGCAGGCACCGGCGGTACAATAATGGCTAACAAAATGCGAAAAGTTCTTGATAGATCGGAATGGGAAATCACCATTGTTGACCAGTTTAAAATACATTATTACCAACCCGGATTTCTGTTCATTCCATTTGGAATGTATACTAAAAATGATGTAATAAAACCTAAAAACGATTTTATTCCTGTTGGAGTGAATTTAATTTATCAGGAAATTGAAAAAGTAGAGGGTGAGAAAAATCAGGTTCTGTTAAAAGATGGGACTGTACTTAAATATGATTATTTAATTATTGCCACCGGAACCCAAATAGTACCTGAAGAAACTCCGGGCTTAAAAGATAAATTATGGCATAAAGAAATATTTGATTTTTACACAATTGAAGGAGCAACTGCTCTTGCCGGATTCTTTAAAACATGGAAAGGTGGAAACCTGGTATTAAATATTGCCGAAAATCCAATTAAATGCCCTGTTGCACCACTTGAATTTGTAATGTTTGCAGATGCTTTTTTTGTAGAAAGAGGAATGCGTGATAAAGTAAATATTACTTATGTAACACCAATGTCTGGTGCGTTTACAAAACCAAGAGCATCGAAAATGTTAGGTGGCTTGCTTAAGGAAAAGAACATAAACATCATACCCGATTTTTATATCGAAAGAGTTGATAATGATAATAAAAAAATCATTTCCTATGATGAGATGGAAGTCCCGTTTGATGTTTTAATTTCAATACCTGTTCATATGGGGAGCAAAATGATAGAAAGAAGTGGATTGGGAGATGATTTGGATTTTGTTAAAACAGATAAATTTACATTACGTTCCCAACAATTTGAAAATATCTTTGTATTGGGAGATGCAGCAAACATTCCTACCAGTAAGGCAGGTTCTGTGGTTCACTTTTCAGCTGACATAGTTTATGAAAACCTGATTTGTGCAATTGAAGGAAGGGAGCTTTCGGGAAAATTTGATGGACATTCGAATTGTTATATCGAAACCGGTCATGGTAAAGGTGCTTTAATTGATTTTAATTATGATACTGAGCCACTTCCCGGATATTTCCCTTTTCCCGGACTAGGGCCTTTCGGATTATTGAAAGAAACCAGAATGAACCATTATGGAAAACTATTATTTCGATGGATTTACTGGCATATATTATTAAAAGGGAAAGAAATGCCTATTGATTCGAAAATGACAATGGCCGGTAAATGTAAAAACTGCTAAATCTTAAAACATGCCTGAAGTAAGTACGCAAACACAATTAAATGATATTAACCGGAAACTTGATCTGGTTATTGAACACGTTATACAACAAAGACGAAAGCAGCAGGTTCTGGAAGACCTTGTCGAAGACTTGACAATTATTGGTAAAGATGTTGTTCAAAACTCGGTAATTCAGTTAGATAAAGCCGGAATTGAAATTGACTCGGAAGCAGTATTAAGCCTTTTATTTAAACTGATTAGAAATATTGATGTTATAAACGAAACCTTTGAAACACTAATTAGTTTTAACGATCTGATTAAAGATATGGGCCCTATAGTTCGCCAGATTGGACTTGATTCAATTCAAAAATTGAATGAACTTGACGAAAAGGGTTATATCAGTTTCATTAAAGAAATTTATAAAATTACTGACAATGTTGTTGCTAATTTCACCGCTGAAGATGTTCGTCTTCTGTCCCGGAACATTGTTGCAATTTTAAATACAATTAAAAACCTAACTCAGCCCGGAATACTATCAGCGGCAAATAATGCTGTTTCTGTTTATAAAAACCTTGACACGACTACAATTCCTGAATACTCTCTTTGGAAAGCGTTCAAGGAACTAAGAAGTCCTGAAATGAGGAAGGCATTAGGTTTTATGATAACATTCTTAAAAAATATGGCTAAAGAAAGCACAAAATAAAAATTATTGATAAATCAAAAAAAATATTAAAATGGAACAAAAAAATTATGCAGGAATTGCAATAGACCTTAATGAAGATGGATATATGGTTAATATGGACCAATGGAACAAAGGTATAGCTGTTGAGTTAGCTAAAGAAGAGGACATTGAGCTAACAGACAAACATTTTGAAGTTCTTGAATATATCAGAAACAAAGTAAAAAGTGAAGAAACTCTAACTATCAGAGCAATCGGAAAATCAGGAATTGTTGATATTAAAGGATTTTATCAGTTGTTCCCGGGTGGACCACTAAAAAAAGCAACAAAAATTGCAGGTGTTCTTAAACCGGCAAGTTGTGTATAAGACAGACACGAAATAGACTATATAATTAATTATTAACTAAAAACTTAAAAAAGCTATGTCAAAAAAAGAAGAACACCCACTAAAAAAAGTATGCATCATTTGTTCTAAAGGAACTATTGAAGATGTTTACGCAGCACTTGTTATGGCAAATGGAGCTGTAATGGAAGGAATTGAGACAAATATGTTTTTTACATTTTTCGGGCTTGATGCTATTACAAAAAAAACAATGAAAAAGCTCCATACAGCTACAGTCGGTAACCCTGCTATGAGAATGCCGGGAGGACTACCTTTCCCTTCAGTTCTTGGAATTATTCCGGGAGTTGAAGCAGGAGTTTCAGCAATGATGCGAAGCCAAATGGATAAATTAGACATACCTCCGGTTGATGAATTTCTTGAAATGATTACTGCCGGTGGTGGTGAAATTTATGCTTGTAAATTAGCTATGGATATGTTTAAACTTAAAGTGGAAGACTTATCAGAACAGGTTAAGGATGTCCTTACCGTTGGCCAGTTTTATGAATTATCAGGTGGAGAAAACACTCAGATTATTTTTACATAGTATAAACTCGTGAGAACAAATCCTGAATTAATCTTGCGACTAAGTAAAACTAATATTTTGTTGAGTTCCGCTTACAAAATTTAAGCTTAACTAAGTCGGGGTTAACCTGCATTATTTTAGTGCATTACGCCAACTTTTGAATAATGCAGGCTAAGAATGCATGGAGTTTGTTGAAAATGTACGTTATTGTTATATGAGTCCAGTCTGATAAGCCATCGGATGACTAATTTCAAAAAAACATTTAACAAATAAAATATAACAATAAAAACTCACGCCTTTTACCGCCTAATTTCCAATAATTGTATTTTCGTCCACAGATGATTTATATTCAAATCAAGCGCCTTTTCGAAAAATGACTTAGCTTCTGTCTGCTTACTCTTTCCCAGGTATCCTAAACCCAACAGATAATATGCATCAGCCATTTGTTCGTTCTTAGAGCGTTTCTTTCCGAATTTTGCGAAAAACTGCATGGCAGTACCGTCCTTTAGAGTTTCCAATTCCTTATTACCAAACTCAATCAGTCCATCAAACATTCGGTTTGCTGTATCTTGTTGTCCTAATTTTTGAAATGCCAATCCCTGATAATAACTAAGCGCCGACCAGCCTTCCCTCTTTTTCGCTGTTGTTGATTTTTCGTAGAACTCTTTCGCTTTTTTGTGCTTGCCTTCTGCTTCATAAGTCAAGCCCATTAAGTAATAAACCTCGCAGTCTCTCCCTCCGTGATATGGTTTTGCTACTTCGAGATTTTCCGGATATTCCAGCGCAGCTTCGAAATCCTTTATGACTTCTTTATACTGTTTTGTCTTAAAATATTTTTGCCCCCGCAGTATAAGTGCATCCACATAAGTAGTATGAATATTGCCCAAACCTTCCCACCTGCGAAAGTGATAAGTATTCATAAAATCTATAGCCTGATCGTAGTATCCCAACTGAGTGAGAAGAACTATCTCTCTTGAAAACGCATCATTATGCCCGACAATAGTCTGATGGTTTTTTTGCAATAAAACCAGCCTTTTTTCAGGAGAGACACCACCGGCTTCGTACAGAACATCCAGTTCATAAAACAGTCTCGGGTCGGAACTATCACAGGCGACTGCTTTTTCCAAACTCGCAATTGCTTTTTGAATATCGTTTTCAACCTGAGCGTACGCCAAGCCGAGATTCCTGTTAACAGTGGCAAAGTTGTCATTTAGAGCACAGGACTTTTCCCATTCTATTATCGCATTTTCAGGTTGATAATCATAAAACAGATTACCGAGGTAGTAAGGAGCGCGAGCATCTTCAGGGTTGTTCCTGAAAGCAGTCTGGAGCATCTCAATGGACTCTGACCGGAAAGGGAAACAGTAATCAGGGGGCATCTCGCTTCCAATCTTGTAATACTGGGATGCCTTCTCAGCGTTTCCTTTTTTATCCCAAAAATTGCCAAGATAATAATAAACCAAAGGGTAAGTGGTTGCTTTCTTTTTATCAAAGTCTGTAAGCAGGCAAAGAATGTTAATCGCTTCATCCCATAAGCCGCAAGTGCTATAGTCAACAGCGATCTCCAAAAAAGTCTGAGCTTTATACCAGTGCTGAGCTTTACCATCCCTCTTTGCCATCAGACTGTTTTTTACTTCTGCTGCTTCTTCCTCTGATCCCACTGCTGATTTCGTCAGATATAGTTCAAACTCTGCCCAAAGGTTAAGGGGGTCATTACTTAAGATTTTTGCAGATATTTTTTCTGCTTCTTCATACCGTCCCAGATATCTGAGTATTGCCGTTTTTAAATTCAATGCCTTTGTATTCCATGTATTTGTTACAATGGAGAGGTTTATGTGTTTCAGGGCAGTAGGAAAATCACCTCTTAAACAATCTATTTCGGATAAGTGAAAATAAGCAGCCGATTGAAACGCATAACTCCATGCTGCTTTATAAAAAGCGTTGTAAGCATTATCATATTTTCCCTGAAGCTGCAAAATTAGTCCCAAATAGTAGTAAGCTTCACCATCTCTCGGGCTGGTGTAATTCTTTGTTATCCGTTCGATGGCACTCCTGAATTTTTCTTCTGCTTCTTCGAACATTCCCCGTTTATAGTAAAGGATTCCGAGCGCAACATTGACGTTGTAGTTGCCGGGGTCTCTTTTAAGGGCTTCTTCATAATAAGGATAAGTCTCCAGCGCCGGGTTATAGAACTGTTCCAAACGAAGACCTGTAAGATAAAGTTCTTCAACTGTTTTAATGTCTTCAGGAGATGGCGGTGGCTCAACCACATCAGGCATTGGAGTATCTTTCTTTTTAACCGGCTTGTAAGCTATCAATTCTTCATTTGTTGAAGAAAGCAATGATACCCGCAAATCTTCCTCTTTCACTCCTGGAGGAAAAGGTATCTCTTTTTGAAAAGGTTTATCGGGACTTATATTTGTCTCTTGCTGAAAAATCACTTCATCGCCGGCTTTCAGAAATGCTTTTGCTTTTTCATAAGCGGATGTTGTATTAAATCCGATAACGGCAATATTTTCCGGTGTTACTTTTAGGTCAATGGCGGCTCTAAGATTGGCATTTTTCACACCTTCCATCTGCCGGACAGGATACCAGTACTGGTTAACTGTCTTTGTCTCGTAAGGCTGCAACCAACTGTAGTCAGGTTGATTATCGGAATAGGCGCCAACCATGAGTTCTACATAGGGTCCGTCGGTTTCGGTTAAAATTTTATCCCATATCCTTCCCTGCGGACCTGGTCCCCATTCCCATAACTTTTTGCCGGGAGTTATGTGATGATTTGCCACATAAACAATACCTGCATCTTTTTTATGGTCGTAACCGGCTAAGAAGTCGTCTTCATAGTTCCATGCAAAGAACGATATTGGCGAAGGATGATTCTTCCACCAACTGAGGTCCATACCTTCTGAATAGTCGATTCCCCTGTAAATTTCGTGTGAAACCGGCCAGTGTGCAAAGGCGTTTTTGCCATGGTATGTTGCATACCCGGTACCCGGGGGAAAAATTATCTGATAATCCGGGTTTGCGTGAGTAGAGACATTAGCCCAGTATAGGAAAGAATGTATTACCGGCGTGCGATTGATAAATTTGAAAGTAGCTTCGAAATAGGATTTGCCGGGATAGAGCGTTATCCCGATGACCCATCTCATCCTGTGCCGAATCTCTATCTCGCTCATCCAGATGGTCTTGCTGCCGTCAGGGTTTTCCTGCAATGTATAATCTATCGGCATAAAAACCGTGGCGCGATGATGGTGGGGAAAATTCCACTCTATACCTCCTGAAATCCATGCGCCTAACATTCCAATAAGAGCGGGTTTAATTACGTGCTGGTGATAAAGAAAATCATGATTATTTGTCTTATCTATTGCATAAAAAATGCGGCCACCTATCTCAGGAAGCACACAAATTTTAATATATTCGTTCTCAAGATAAACTGCATTGTAGGATATATTCTTGCGATTGTCTGTCAACCTGTCTAACATAGGATAAGGATAAATGCGCCCCTGCGCTCCCTGATATGCCCTGCCTGCATAGAACCTGGGGTTAGGATCAGGTATGCCTACTTCGTAAGTAGGAATTATTAATGGTTCTTCCCACATCCTGACAGTTGAATCTTCTGAAATTGTAGTAATTGCAAAACAGGTAATAGTAGTAAGTATACCCAAAATAATCGTCGAAAAATTTATTTTGAATTTCATTGGTTCAATATTTTATTATCCTTTTATTGAACAAGAATACAAAAAAATATGAAAACGAAGCTATAAAAAAAAGTAATCTGTAATGCAACCGATTTACATTGCACATTTTGCGCTTGCTTTGCGGTTATTCATGCTTTTTAGACATCTACTTCGATTTATAAATTATGTTTAGGGCTGTGATTCACGAAGTTGCATAGATATAGCGGCGACAGAACAAACTGTCACGCAAAGTCCACACCCAAGACAAACATCTGCGTTATATTCCATTTTGTCATTGAATTATCATCTTTCTTGTTACACTCTGTTGTCCATCACTCAGAGTATAATAATAGATGCCTCCGGGCAGATTTTCCTTTCTGATCCCGAACCTGAATTCACCTTTTTTAACTAATCCCAAATCAACATACCTGACTTCCTGTCCCATTACATTTAGAATTTTCATTGAAAGATAACAATCTTTTTCCAATGTTGCGATAACAAATGTCCGGTCTATGAATGGATTAGGGTAATTTTGAGATAAACTAAAATCATTGGAAAGTACAGAGATTTGTTCGCCTGTTCCTGTAAGAATACTTGTGGGGTGCTTCATGTAAATAATGTCGTTATATACAATTACATGACCGTTAAGCCAGACATGTATTCCCGGCTCATCATCACGTTGGAAAGTAAAATGGATGTTATTTCCGGTGAAAAATGGAGACATACCGGGATAAGCACATTCGGATAAAATGTAAATAATATCCGTATTAAAATCCTTGATTGGTTCCCATGTTGATCCTCCGTCAAGCGAAGCCCTTCCACAAATATGTCTGTAGTTCATAATTCCGTTGGTAAATCCTGGCGCTACAGCCGACCAGATAGCAAAAACCTTATCATTGTTGTCAATATTTATTTGAGGAAAGGAAGTTAAAGAAGCAGCATATGAACCAAAATCAATAATCGTTGAATCTCCCTCAAAAGGTATTGCCCATCCGAGAAGGTATCCGTCATCTATCAGGTATTCCAGCGTATATGAACTAATAATAGTAGTGTCCAAAGGATACATTGATTCGTTCCAGTAAATCAATCCTTCTGTTGCCGCATAATATAATAATGCATTTTCATCATTATAAACATAACGCATTCTTCCGAAGGTAACATGTGTTTTGCCATCAGAGTCCAGTGCTATTGCGTGTGAACCGTCGCCACCGCCAAATGTTGGCGTTTCACCTCCGGCATAAGGAGTGAATGGATTTTCGTAAGCAAGAATTTGCTCCCATGTATCCCCGTTATCATACGACTTCATTACATATCCGTTTTGGTGAGTAAATCCTATGGAAAAAGCTATGGTATCGCCTCTTGGTTGTGCCCATGAATATGATTCGGCATCGATATTTATAAAATAATCGGGTCCGAGTTCCTCGAAAAAATAATGCTCAATATCCCAGGTGTCACCACCGTCAAGAGAACGATAATAAAGCAATGCACCATCCTGCCCCATGTAAATATCACCATACGTACGGGCAAGAACATGAATGACAGAGTTATCCGTACCACTGGTTATTAATTCGGGCCAAACAATACTCGTTTCAACAGGTCCGGATAAATAAAATTCTTCCCATACTCCTGTCCCTTTTTCATCTCTTTTATTGAAAACCAAAGCATAGTATGGGTCGGCAAAATAATGGGATACTGCTATTTCACCGTTTACACCGAAAGAAGCATAACAAGGAAATCCGGCACGCACTGTTTCAATACGTTCGGAGGGAAATGGATCCCAACTAGTTCCATCATAAAAATTATATCCTGTTCCTCTGGTGGTCCAATCCGGTGAATCAAACCCTATCGCCCATATCGTACCTATTGTACCATCCGGATAAGCATAAATTCGTTTGTGCATTGAGCTGTAAGTCTGCAAATCATAAATGGTTTGCCCTACAATGACTTCTTCTAACTTTTGTCCGATTATCGAAACAGTTGTTCCATTCCCGTTAAGCGAGGGAAAGGATTTGTGAACTTCAACTTTTTTGTTTTGTAAGTGATCAGGAATACTGACCAACTTATACTGGGCATAAGTTGAATAATATAAACCCGTTGCGAAAATTAATAGTAAAAAATTTTTCATAAGCTATAGATTTTGTTTGATACAAATTTAATAAAATTAATAACATTTTTTACTTTTAATCTTAAATAAAACAAAAAAAGGTCCCCCAACGGAGGACCTAAATGCACAAAATGTTTAACTAACATAAAACTACAATCACAAAATTTTAAAATCAAATTTTGCAAAGTACTCTTTCCCAATTTTTACAGATCCGTTTCTTAATCTGATATTGGATAATTGTTCAATGATATATTCATTAAATTCTTCATGACTTGAGTTTGTACATATAATTTCAATATACCCATCTTCATTATATGTAAAACAAACAAAAACCACTCCTTCAATATTCCTTTTTCTTGCAAATTCGGGGTAGGTAATATTTTGCCGGAAAATTTGTTTTGTATCAAAAGGAATATCATCAATATATTCTTCTTCTTCCAGATTGATGATTATTAAGTTATCAGATTCTGATTTTTTATTTTTTTTGATATTAGAAATACTATCATCTGATAATTGTTCATTCTTAAGCGAACATTCTTGAATGAATAACGAATCTCTGAAGTAATTGTAAAAGGCAGTTGATGCGTTAATTGGAATATTATCAATGTATTGCTCTTCGTCAAATTTAATTTCTAATCCACCTCCAAAAGAAAATATACCGCATAACATCAGACCAATGGTTAGTAAAAAAAGTTTTGTTTTCATTTTGAAATTATATTAGTGGTTATGTTTTATAAAGCTAATCTTATGCCAAACTTATAAACAATTGATTGTCTGTTAATTACAATTTAAGCAATTTAATAACAATGTGCGGTATTAGTACACAATGTTCGGTAATGAACAGAAATTCAATGAACAAGATGGTTTTTAATAATTAGACGCCAAAAACATGAAATTGTTACAATTAACGGATTGCGGATTTTAAATATAGAAGGAATAAAACCTTTGGAGTGTTAATATTTTCGGGCTTTTCAGAGAAAAGTTAAATAAAAGTTAAAGTTTTGAATGTGTCAGGACAAATCAAGTTTTAAACTTTTCCGTCCATACGGATTCCTTTCAGTCATATGAAGCAAAGCAAACGACACGAAGTTAGTACGTATGTATCCGTATGGATAGATAAAACCACATTTGTTAATAATAAGTTAGAAAAGTTGAGAGTTTCAGGTTCCATGTTCCAAGTTAAAAAGGGCTTTTCGTGTTTAAGTTATCATTTCCCACTAACAATAATAACTATTTCGCCCTTAATGGTTTTATTTTTGTAATATAAAATTAATTCAGATAACGAGCCTCTTTGGGTTTCTTCGTGGATTTTGGTGAGTTCTCTTGAAATTGAGGCTTTTCGTTGCGGACCGAAATATTTAACAAATTGCTCCAGTGTTTTTACTAATCTGAAAGGTGATTCGTAAAATATCATCGTATATGTCTGTTCGGCTAATTGTTTAAGTTTTGTTTGTCTGCCCTTTTTGTGTGGCAAGAAACCTTCAAAAACGAAATGATCTGATGGTAATCCTGAATTAACAAGAGCCGGAATAAATGCAGTAGGACCGGGTAAACATTCAACCTCAATGCCAGCCTTGATACATTCTCTTACCAAAAGAAAACCCGGGTCGGAAATTGCCGGAGTTCCTGCATCACTAACTAATGCTATGCTTTTACCTCCTGAAATTGTTTCAACAATACCCGATACAACTTTATGTTCATTGAACTGATGATGCGACATCATTTTTTTATCAATTTCAAAATGTTTTAATAGTTTTGATGTATTGCGGGTATCTTCTGCTAAAATAATATCTGCCTCTTTTAATATCCGTATCGCCCGAAGAGTAATATCTTCAAGGTTGCCGATAGGGGTAGGAACAAGGTAGAGTTTTGACATAAATTTATTTAAATTACAAATTTCAAGCACCAAAATATTTACCCTGTGAAATAATTTTTGCTTTGTAAAAATTACTTCGTATTTCACAGGGCAGGTAAATCTCAATGACCGAAATCTCAATATTCAAAGCTGTTTTGAACGCCCGCCTGCCTAAAGTACCTTTAGTACGGCGGGCAGGTTTGATCATTGATATTTCGAATTTATCCATATGACTGAAAGGAATCCGTATGGACGGACAAGTTTTGTTATTTGATTTTTGTTATTTGGTCCCGATAGCTATCGGGATTAATTCAAAAATTGCTTGACTTTATAAACAGGCACTATTTATATCTGCCTTCTATCAATTCGTTCAATTTAATAAATGCTTCATCATTTGTTTTCCAGTTATATTCAATTCTTAGTAAGTTTAGTGATACAATGGCTTCATTCAGGTTATTAAATGAGTTTAATTTATCAATGGCTTCATTGTAGTTTTTCATGTCACCTTCAAACAATTCATTGATAAAAAGAAATTTGTCATTGATTCCGATTGAAGCTCTCAAGTCAATTATTTGAACTTTTTGCATTTTAGCGGCAATACTTTTATCCTGTTTATCTATTAATTTTTCACCAATCGAAATTGTGTTATCCGGAAACATATCAATTGTTGTTTCTTCCTTTTTTGGGATGGTTATTTCGGGCTGCTCTTTGGTTTTATTATTTTTATCTTTTGTTGTTTCATTAATAGTGATTTCGGGTTTTGGTTCTTTTTTTTCAACAGGAGCAGTAGCAATTTCTCGTTGAATATCCTTTACAATTTCTGGTTTGATTTTTATAGGTTCTTCTTTTTCCTTTGTTATCTCCTTTTCAGTGAGGGCGGGAGTAATTTCAACTATTGGTTCCTTTTTCTCAATCTCATTCTTGATAGCGGTATCTGTAATTTTATTGGTTTCAGCTTTAATAGTATCCGGTTTGCTGTTTAATTTATCAAGATGATGAATATTTTCGTATAATTTCCTGATATTTTCTTTTATTATATCAAGATATAATTGAGGAATATTTTCCTGATGATTTTTAATTATTTCTGCCTGTTCGTTAATGGTTTCAAGTAAACCGGAAATTTCTTTTTTTATGTTGTTGTTGTTCATTTGAAAAAATTATGGATAATTTAAAATTGTTAAACGATTTAATTAATTTTGTATTATAAAATAATTGATAAAGATATAAAAGATTAAGTTAAAATTTCTAAAATGTTTTTAGAAAAATCAACAGAAGGTTCAAAACGCAATGGCTGGATTGAGGTGATTTGCGGTTCAATGTTTTCGGGAAAGACAGAAGAGCTGATTCGTCGCCTGAACCGGGCAAAAATTGCAAAGCAAAAAGTTGAGATATTCAAGCCCATAATTGACCAGCGTTACGATAGTGAAAATATAGTATCGCACGATGCAACTTCTATTCATTCAACTCCTGTGCAAACTGCTACTCAGATAATCCTGTATGCAAATGATTTTGATGTAGTTGGTATTGACGAGGCACAGTTTTTTGATGACGAACTAACGGCAGTATGCAATCAACTTGCCGATAGCGGAACGCGGGTAATTGTTGCAGGCCTTGATATGGATTATCTTGGCAAACCTTTTGGTCCTATTCCTTCGTTATTGGCAACAGCCGAATATGTAACAAAAGTACATGCTATTTGTATGATTTGTGGTAACCTTGCACAATATTCGCATCGTATCGTTGCTGATGATAATTTGGTTGTTTTAGGTGAGAAGGAAGCTTACGAACCACTCTGTAGAAAATGTTTTCTTGAGAAACAAAAGAAAAGGTCAAACATCTAACGCCTGCCCCGTAATGAAGTTTACCCTGTAAATGCTAAGCAATATTTAACAGGGTATGCTGTATCGGGATCAAACAAATTAACATTGGTTTAATTTATTGTAACTAATGTATTAAATTTATAATTATAATTTCTTGACAAATTATTATTGATAGGGGTATAAGGGAAATAGGGGAAATAAGGGGACCCATACCCTATACCTTTATACCCCTATACCATTTTTAAGATTTTTCATTAAAACCAGAAAAAGGAATTGATTAACAAACTGATTAGTTACAAACTTTTTTTAAACCGAAGTCATTATTTATTTAAAATTCTTTTAACTGATTAAATACATATCCTTTTTTTGTATTTTTGCACAAATTAAAAAATCAACATTATCATGAAAAATTTTTTCTTATTATTATTAACAGTTTTTACATTAATCGAAATGCCTATGTATGCACAGGAAAACAACCGGTCGGGAAATGAGACATTAATTGTTATTCACACTGATTACGGTGATATGACAGCCATGCTTTATAATGAAACACCCAAACACAGAGATAATTTTATTAAACTGGTAAAAGAGGGATGGTATGAGAATTCGCCTTTTCATAGAGTAATGCTGGATTTTATGATACAGGGCGGTTCTAATGCCAATGGCAGACAAGACCCCGGATATTTAATTGATGCTGAATTTATACCTAAATATTTCCATAAAAAGGGCGCATTGGCAGCAGCAAGAATGGGCGACAATGTTAATCCCGGGAAAAAATCGTCTGGTTCACAATTTTATATTGTTCATGGTCAAAAATTTACAGATAGCCAGTTAAATATGTATGGAGATCGCCTTGGTAAAACTTTTTCAAAAGAACAAAGCGAAGCATATAAATCAGTTGGAGGTACTCCTCATCTTGATGGTGAATATACTGTTTTTGGCGAAGTAATCCAGGGATTAGATGTTATTGATAAAATTGCT
>JAUWSB010000004.1 GCA_030610255.1 Bacteroidota bacterium | reverse complement strand
TTATATATTTGCCTAAATATAATTTCTTATCTTTAATATTTAATAATTTTATACATTTACAGTGATTTCAGGAGAGTTGGCAGAGTGGTCGAATGCGGCGGTCTCGAAAACCGTTTTCCGGTTTTAGCTGGAACAAGGGTTCGAATCCCTTACTCTCCGCAACTTTTCTATCAATATTCACTAAAATATAGTAAATCAAATAAACAGCTAAAATATGAGACTAAAACGATAAAAAAAGATGGAATAAAATAAAAATTATAACTTTGTTATTATACACTTATAAGAAATATGTTACCCAAACCTAACCCATTAAAAACCATAATTATGTCCAGATTTTATTTAGTGATCATACTAATTTTAGCCGGGTTGACTATTAATGCCCAGGATGATAAATTTCCTTTACACCAGGCAATTCTTGACGATAACAATCAACTGGCATTATCATATATTGGCGATAGTCACCATGTTAATGAAAAAGATAAAAATGGTTTTACCCCATTAATGTATGCCATTAGCATGAATAATGAAGAGCTAATTGATGCTCTTATTGAAGCCAATGCAAATGTAAATGAAAGAGATAAATCAGGTTTGACTACTTTGATGCATGCCAGTACTGTAAGTAATCCAATAGTGGTTTGGAAACTATTGACAGCAGGAGCTGAATTAGAAGCTGAAAACAAGGGTTGGACTGCTTTAACAGCTGCTTGTCGGGCCGGAAATTCAGAGGCAGCTTTCTATCTAATTGAACAGGGGGCAAATATCAATATCAAAACTAAAAATGGTTGGTCGCCATTTTTATTTTCGTGTGCTTATTGTAACGATTCACTGATAGAAATATTTATTGACAGGGGGGTGAATATTCATGAAATGAGCAGAAATAACTGGACCGCACTAATTGCTTCACTTTTTGGAGGAAATCTAAAGTCGGTAAATTATTTTTTCGATAATGGAGTTGATATTCATATAATGAATAAGCAAAAGTGGAGTACTTTTATGTATGCTTGCCTATACGGAGATGATGATATTATTAAAAAATTTATCGATCAGAATGTAGATATACATCTCAGAAATCCTGAAAAATGGTCCACCTTAATGTTAGCAATCTACGCCGGCAATTTAGATGCAGCCAAATTGTTAGTGAATAAAGGTGTTGATTTTAAAAAGCGAAATGCCAATGGATGGACTGCCATGTCCTATGCTGCACGGTATGGAGATGTTGAATTGGTAAAACTACTGGTAAGTAAAGGAATGAAAGTTAATTCATGGATGGCAGAACCATATACCGCCCTCATGTTAGCTGCTGTGTCAAAAGATACGGATAAAGTAAAATACCTGCTTGAACAAAATGCCAATACGAAGGCTAAATCGATAGATGCAAAATGGAATGCCTTTATGTTCGCCTGCAAATACGGTAATCCGGAAATGGTGCAACTATTTCTTGACCGTGGAGAAAAAGTAAATAAAATAAGAGGAGAGAGTGGAACAGTAATGAATATAGCAGTAAAATCCGGTAATAATAAAGTGGTAAAACTTCTTATGGATAATGGGGCAAAAGTTTCTTGTATTCACATTAAAATGGCACTTGAAAATGATAATGATGAACTTGGTAAATTGTTATTGGAAAACGGGGTTGAACCTAAGGAATTCACAGGCTCTGCTTCGGCTTTTTATACTACCGGAAAATCCTTTATGTTTTCCGCAGAGATTAATGAGGCAGCAGGTAACATCTCCTTAGCTTCACAACAGTTTCGCCTGGCTGCCACCAGTTTTGATAAAGCTGTCCCAAAACTTTTAAAAAAAGCAGAATTGTACGAGAAAGGACAGAAAGGATTATTATTTGCCATAGTTAAACTAGGTCTTGCAATGGCAGAAGCTTCTATTGCTGCCAGTAGCCAGCAATATCAATATGTAGGCTATAGCAAGTTAATTCCTACAGGGGCCGGGGTTATTAGCGCCGATGAGGCTAAAAAAATTAATTATGAACGCAAAGCGGAATATAGTAGTCAAATGGCAGCTTATTGCAGGGAAAAATCAAATCAATAACCGTTTGTAGTTTGGTAAAGAAAGCCGTGCGGTTAAGACATTGCAAAAGATTGACGAGATAGTAAATTGGCATGCCTTGGTTGAGATTATTAAACGTAGAGACAAAAGGAAAGAATTGGAAAAATTTCTTAATATTTTAGAGGATGGATTCGAATCCCTTACTCTCCGCTTATCAAATAATGTTATGAATAAACCAATAAATCCTGAGCTACTTGACCTTGTGATGAGGGAAAATGATTATGTTATTTATTATGGTGATACACCTTTAAAAACACCGGAAGGGAATGATTTTGTTGGTGTTAACCCAAGAATATTGCAGCATATCATAATTGAATTGTCGTTAGCCGGCAAAATTGATCTGAATTCAATAAATGCTTACACATTTTATTCATTGGTAGTTGATCGTTTGAATAAAAACAAAGATGTTTTAGCTGATAGAATTGATGAAGTTATTAAGGAAGATGAGTTTATTAAAATGAAACTCAAAAAAAATAATCATAATCGCCTGATTAATGTTAGCAGTTTTATTGATTTACTGGATGATAACGATCAGATATTGAATTTTCTATTCTATGGTGTTTCAAGTATATTAAAAAGTTTGAATGATTTGATTTTGGAGGAAAACATAGATTCAAAAGATGTTATTACAAAATCTTCCGATAAACTTATCGGTTTAATAAAAAATTCATATCTAAGTCTATCATCAATACAAAAAGCATTTGTGCAACTTTTTTGCACTACTCATGATGCAGGTATCATCTTGCCTTTGCTTATTGTAAAAGCTAAGATAAACCCATCCGAATATTCAAATGTTTTGTTTGCCGTTCATTTGAATTATTTTCAACAAAAAGATAAAAGGCGGACTTTTAGCGAAATAATCAAACCTTATATTAAAACTAATATTGTTATACCGGACTGGAAAAATCATAAAGAAAGTTTCAGTAAAATTCATTCTAAGGTTTTGCAGGCTGTTGAATATCTTTCGTATTTTAATTTTGATGAAAAGAAACCAATGAATATCCTTGAGTTGATCAATACAGGCGAAAGTTATAACCTGGAATTTAAATCATCTTTCCGTTGGGACGTCCGTGCCGGTAAAAAGAATTCTGCAATTGAGCATGCAAGTTTAAAAACAATCTCGGCTTTTTTGAATTCAGGGGGAGGTGTTTTATTGATAGGTGTTGAAGATAATGGTAACATTATTGGAATTGAAATTGATAAATTTGATAATGATGATAAATTTTTACTTCATTTCTGGAATAAGGTAAAATCTTCTATGGGTCAGGAAGTTGCTCCTTGCATAAACACTTCTTTGGAAAAGGTAAATGGAAAAACTTTCTGTCATGTAAAATGTTTGCGTAGTCCTTCTCCGGTTTTTCTTAAACAAAAGGGTTTTGATGAGGAATTTTATATAAGAATCGGACCAAGCAGTGCCAGCCTTGAAATCAGGGAAGCATTAAAATATATTTCAGAAAGATTTATAGAAAAAGATATAACATGATAAAAAAAGTCATTATATTTTTATTTTTCACCATTTATTTAAGTGTAAGTTATTCATTTACTGGCGATATTGTTGTAAATCAGTATTCAAAAATTGACAGTCTTAAAAATGTATTGGAAACAGTTGAAGGAGAAAAAAAGGTTCAGATATTAATTAAGCTTTCCGAATTAAATCTCTTAAATTTTCCGGCAGAAGCTGTTGAATTTGCTAAGCAGGCATTAAATCTTGCAAAATTCATAAACTATGAAACCGGAGAATTAGAAGCTCTTGCAAAAGTAGGTGTTTCGAATCATTATCTCGGTAATTATGAAAAAGCCCTTGAATACTATAATCAACTATTGAATATCTATCGTAAAAAAGAAAATAAGAAATATATTGCCGGTTATCTTAATAATATCGGAGCGTGCTATTATAAGCTCGGCAATTATGATAAAGCTCTTGAAAACTATCATAAATCATTAAAAATCAGAGAAGAGCTGGAAGATAAAAAAGGTATGGCAAGCTCATTAAATAATATCGGAAACATTTATGATGATTTATCTAAATATTATAAAGCTCTTGAATATTATTTCAGATCATTAACAATTAAAGAAAAACTCAATGATAAAAAAGGAATAGAATCCACGCTAAATAATATTGGGATTATTTATAATAAACTTGGCAAATATGATAAAGCTTTGGATTATCATCAGCGCTCATTAAAAATAAAAAAAGAAATAGGTAATAAAAAGGGAATAGCAATAGCTCTTTATAATATTGGAAAAGTTTATGAAGAAGAAGATAATTATAATGATGCCCTGAAATATTTTCAGCAAGCACTGCAATATAAAGAAGAAGCAGGTGATAAATGGGGAATTTCAAATACATCCCAAAGTATTGGAAGTCTTTATTTGAAGCTAAAGAAATATTCTATTGCTTTTCAATATATAAAAAAGGGACTTGACATTGCCATTGATATCGGGGCAAAAGAACTGATAAAAGACGGTTATGAAAAATTATCAAAATATTATTCATTGAATAAAAATTATGAAAAAGCCCTTGAATATTATGAGCTTTATGCCATAGAAAAAGACAGTATTTTTAATGAAAAAAGTAATAAAATCATATCAGAGCTTCAAACAAAATACGAAACAGAAAAGAAGGAAAAAGAAAATGAGATATTGCGAAAAAACAATGAAATTCAGGGAATAACACTTTCGCAACAACGAAAATTCAATTACTTACTTATTATAATCGTTGCACTGATTTTAATATTATTGTTTTTTGTTTACAGACGTTATTTAACCAAAATAAGAACCAATAAAATCCTTACACTAAAAAATCAACAAATAAAGCAAGACCGCCGGAGAATAGAAGAATATGCCGATCAATTATTAATTGCAAAAGAAGATGCTGAAGAGGCAAATAAAGCTAAAAGCCGTTTTCTGGCAAATATGAGCCATGAAATACGTACGCCTATGAATGCCGTAATAGGATTTACTGACCTTTTAAATACATTGATAACTGATAAAAAACAAAAATTATACCTTGAGTCAATCAAATCAAGTAGTAAAAATTTGTTAACATTGATTAATGATATTTTAGACATGTCAAAGATTGAAGCAGGGAAATTGGAATTACAATATGGTCCTGTTAATTTACAATTATTATTTACTGAAATAAAACAAATTTTTTTATTAAAAATAGATCAAAAGAAACTTGAATTTTTAAGAGAGGTTGATAATGATTTACCCGAAGTTCTCATGTTAAGTGAAATCAGGTTAAGGCAGGTATTATTTAATTTGATAGGTAATTCATTAAAATTTACCGAAAAAGGATATGTTAAACTTTCGGCTAAAAAAATTAATCAGGATAAAAATGAAAATAAAATTGATCTGTTGATTAGTGTTGAAGATACCGGCATTGGAATTCCATTGGAACAACAGGGGAAAATATTTGAAGCTTTTATGCAAAAAGAAGATCAAAATATCAAAAAATATGGTGGTACGGGATTGGGCTTGACTATCTCAAAACGACTTGTTGAAATTATGGGTGGGGAAATCACGTTACAAAGTGAAGAAAATAAAGGAAGTGTGTTTAAATTTATACTGAAAAATGTTTCAATATCTTCTGTAAAACCCGAAATTAAAGTTACCGGGGTGCAGGATAAAAAAATAATATCTGATGAAACACTTACGAGCAAGGCAAAAGATATTCTTCCTGATATTATTCGGAATATTGAAGAGGAATTAAAGCCAAAATGGGAAATTCTTTGCAAAAACCGGTTTATTAATGAAATTATTGATTTTGGAAACCAAATAAAAAAATTGGGTGAAACAAATTCAATTCATATTCTTTCAAAATACGGAGAAGAACTAAGATTTTATGCTGATAATTTTGATATAGAAAATATGGATACCGTTTTAAATGCCTTTCCGGATATGCTTAATAAAATAAAATCGTTAAATGATAATTAAAAAATTAAATTTTTGAAGATGAAAAAAATTATCCTTTTATTTCTGTTATTTACTATAGGGACGGTATCAATTGGATTATCTGATGATTCAAATACTGAAATTGATAGTTTGGAAAGAATTCTCAGAGATTCGGTAAAACTCGAATTAAAAGACCGTTTAGAAATTATAAATAATCTTGCCGTTAAATACATCAAAACCGATTATAAAAAGTCAGTAGATTTTGGGAAAGAAGCTTTACGTTTGGCAAAAGAAAATAATTTAGAAGAGCAGGAACTGATCGCACTAAAAAATCTGGCTTATATATACAATCAATTATGCGAATATAAAAATGCCGAAATTATTTATAAGCAAATTTTAACAATTGTAGTTAAAAGTGATGAAAAAGATCAAATTGCTAATGCTTATTTCAATATTGGAAGAAATTACTATGACTGGAGTAAATATGATAAATCAAAAGATAATTATGAAACTGCCTTAGCTTTATACAAAAAATTAAAAGACAACAAAGGAGTAGCTAATTGCTTAAAAGGCATTGGAGCCATATTAGCTAACTATGGTGATTATGAAAAAGCACATACTTATTTCCAGAATGCAATAAATCATTGTGAAGAAGACAATGATCAAACAGGAATTGCCGGGGTTTATATTAGTCTTGGTGTACTTTATTTAGATTGGAACAAACTTGATAATTCACTTGAATATTTTAGTAAAGCATTGGATTATTTTAAAAAATCAGGACAAACATGGAATGTTGTAAATTTAACACTTCATATCGGTGATATTTACCTGAAAAAGAAAAAATATAATAAAGCCCTTAATTATTATTTTAATGCTGATGAACTGTTAAAGCAAATTGGTCATAAAAAATTAATATCTATTACTTTAAGTAATATTGGAGAGGCATACAACCTGATGGGTGATTATAATAAAGCACTTGATTATCAAAAAAGAGCATTAGAAATTAAAGAAGAAGTGGGTGATAAAAAAAGAATAACAATTACTTTATATGAATTAGGCTTAATAAATTATAATTTGGGAAACTATTTAAAAGCCGTTGATTATACAGAAAAAAGTTTGGAAACTGCGAGGGATATCAATTTCAAAGACCAGATAAAAAAGTGTTATAGAAGTTTATCAAATATTTACGAAAAACTTAGAAATTATAACAAAGCCTTAGAATATCATAGGCAATTTGAATTATTAAAAGATTCACTATTTAATAGTGAAAAGCATAGGCAAATTACAGAATTACAATTAAAATATGAAACCGAAAAAAGCGAAAGAGAAAATGAAATATTAAGAAATAAAAGTGAAATTCAGAATTTGCAAATTGACCGCGGGCGTTATATTCGTAATTCCATGATTATTATTTTAGCAATAATTATTATTTCAGCTTTGATATTATTTAAGGTAATTTCAAACCGGTATAAGATCCAGCATAAATCAAATGAGATTTTACAAATCAAAAATAAGCAAATTACCGAACAAAAAGAAAAGTTATCAAAACTTCTTGATGATCTTATGCTTACTGAAGAACGATACCGCAGTATTTTTGAAAATGCATCTGTTGGTATTTATCGTACTACACCTGAAGGGAAAATAATTATTGCTAATCCTGCACTTGTCAAAATGTTAAAATATCCTTCTTTTGAAGTTCTTGCCAAAACTGATCTTGAAGTACATGACTTTCCCCGCAATATTTTTAAGAAACGAATAGAAAAAGAAGAGGTAATAATTGGAATGGAAACGGAATGGGAACGATACGATAAAACAAAGATTTGTATTAGCGAAAGTTCATGGTTGACCCGTGACAAAACAGGTAAGGTTCTTTTTTACGATGGTGTGGTTGAAGATATAAGTGAACGAAAGCAAGCAGAGAATGCTTTAAAAGATTCGGAAAAAATGTTAAGAAAAGCAAATACCGAACTTAGAGAAAAAAACATCCAGATTGAAAAAGCCAAAGAAGAAGCTGAAGCAGCAAACAGGTCAAAAAGTTTATTTCTTGCCAATATGAGTCATGAAATAAGAACACCCATGAATGCTGTAATAGGATTTACCGATCTGCTCAACACTTTGATAACTGATAAAAAGCAAAAAGCTTATCTTGAATCAATTAAATCCAGTGGAAAAAGTTTATTGTCGCTAATTAATGATATTTTGGATTTATCAAAAATTCAGGCAGGTAAATTAGATATTCATTACGAACCGGTAAATCCGTATAAGTTCTTTAATGACATCAAGCAGATTTTTTCAAATAAATTAAAGGAAAAAAGATTGGAATTTAAAATTGAAATTGCTGATGATATACCCCAAAACATAGTTTTAGATGAAATCCGTTTACGACAGGTTCTTTTTAATTTAATCGGTAATGCCATTAAATTTACAGAAAAAGGTTATGTAAAACTGGCTGTTAGAAAATATTTTAAAGATGTAGATAAAAGTAGTCTTGATTTGATAATTACTATTGAAGACACAGGGATTGGCATACCCGAAGATTCACGAGAAAAAATATTTGATGCATTTAATCAGCAGGATGGTCAGAGTGCACGTACTTATGGTGGTACAGGCTTAGGACTGTCAATTACCAAAAGGTTGATTGAAATGATGGGAGGAGAAATTTTACTTAAAAGTGTGGTAGGTAGAGGAAGTAAATTTGAAATTATATTACATAATATTTCTGTAGCTTTAGTAAAACTTAAACCTTTGGAAGATGATACTTTTAATCATTCATTAATATCATTTAATGAGGCAACAATTCTGATAGCTGATGATATTGATACAAACCGTAACCTAATTAAAGAAATTTTTTCGAAAACAAATATTAGGATTATTGAGGCAAAGGATGGTCGGGAATGTATATCTAAAACCGAACAATTTAAACCCGATATAATTTTAATGGATATCAGAATGCCGGTAGTAGATGGTTACGAAGCAATTAAAAATATCAGAAACAATAAAGATACTTCTAAAATTCCAATTATTGCTCTTACAGCTTTTGCTATGGAAGAGGACAAAAAAAATATTATAAAAAACGACTTTAACAGCTTTTTATCAAAACCCATTCAAATATCCGATCTGTACAAAGAACTATCAAAATACCTGAAATATAAAGTACAAGCCGATTCTGTTAAATCAAAAATAACAACGTATGATTTTGTTTTGGATAAAATATCAGCTAAAGTACTTAAAGAGCTTCCCGGTATTATTGATGAATTGCAGGAAAAATTTATTCCAAAATGGAAATTAGTTAAAAAAAATCATTTTGTTAATGAAATTATAAATTTTGGAAATCAGATTGAAAATTTCGGGAATAATAATTCGTTAAACATTTTGGAAAATTTTGGTAAAGACCTCATTTTTTATGCTAATAATTTTGATATTGAAAATATGGATATTGTTTTAAATTCATTTCCTGGAATAATTGAGAAGATTAAAAAATAATATAGTATTTCACTTATATATTTTATATCTTTGGCAAAATGATTGCAACCAAACAAAATAAAGACTTCAGAATTTTAATTGTTGATGATATTCCCAAAAACATTCAGGTTCTTGGAAATATTTTACTTAAAGAGGAATATCAAATATCATATACTCAAAATGGCAAAGAAGCTCTTTCTTTGATCAATACCAATAAATTTGATTTAATATTGTTGGATATTATGATGCCTGTGATGGATGGTTATGAAGTTTGCAGGAAATTAAAAGAAAATGCTGAAACACGTGATATCCCAATTATATTCCTTACTGCCAAAGCCGAAAAAGAAAGTATTATAAAAGGTTTTAATCTTGGAGCACAGGATTACGTTACAAAACCGTTTAATGCAGAAGAGTTGCTTGCACGTGTAAAAACTCATTTAGAATTAAAAAATAAAACCGAACAACTTCAATCAATTAATCTAATTCTTGAAAAGAAAGTTGCCGAAAGAACTGCGGAATTAAAAAAAGCCAACAAACAATTATTAACTTTGGAAAAAGCTAAAAGTGAATTTTTAAGCATAATCAGTCATGAATTACGAACACCTTTAAATGGTATTCAGGGCTTGACAAGCATACTTGAAAATTCAATGACAATCACTGAGCAAACTGAATATATTAAATATTTAAAAGAAGCTTCCGACCGTTTAGTAAGATTTTCAGAAACAGCATTATTAATAACTTCTCTTAATGTTGAAAAACATACTTTGAATTTTGCCCCTGTTAAAGTCAGATATATTATAGATGGTGCTATAGCAAAACTTAAGGATGAAATTGAAAATAATAAAGTTGAGATAGTCCCACAAATTGAACCTGAAAACCTTGAAATTACGATTGATTTTGAATTAATAAATGTTTGCTTTTTAAATATTCTGGATAATGCAATTGTTTTTTCACCTGAAAATAGCCGGATTATTATTAAAAGTCATGAAAATAATGAAAGCATTATTATAGATTTTATTGATGAAGGGCCTGGTTTTTCCAAGGAATCACTAAATAAATTATTTGAATACTTTTCATCCGGTGATGTAATGCATTCAGAAGGATTAGGGCTGGCTTTAGCTTCGGTGAAACTGATAATGGATGCTCATAACGGTAGAATATTTATTAAAAATTTAAAAGATGGTGGTGCTTCGGTTAAATTGGCTTTCCAAAAATAATTTTAACTAAAAGAATTTCTTTATTTTTGACAGCTTATAATGAAATTAATTTTATTGAATAAAAAATTTTAACAGCATGAAACTTTTAGAAGGAAAAACTGCTTTAATTACAGGTGCTTCAAGAGGGATTGGTAAAGCAATTGCTTTAAAATTTGCCAACGAAGGTGCCAATATTGCTTTTTCGGATTTATTTTGTGATGAAGATATGGTAAATCTTGAGAATGAATTAAAAAATCTTGATATAAAAGCAAAAGGTTATGCATCAGATGCAAGCTCTTTGACTGATGCTGAAACATTAATCAACAATGTTTTAAATGATTTCCGGAAAATTGATATACTGGTAAATAATGCCGGTATTACCCGTGATAACCTGCTTTTGCGAATGACTGAAGCTGACTGGGATGCAGTTATTAAAGTTAATTTAAAATCAATTTTTAATTTAACAAAATCTGTTCAACGTCACATGCTGAAACAAAAATCAGGGTCAATTATCAATATGAGCTCAGTTGTTGGGCTTGAGGGTAATGCAGGACAATCAAATTATTCAGCTTCTAAAGCCGGTTTGATCGGATTTACAAAATCTATTGCAATGGAATTGGGTTCACGAAATATTCGTTGTAATGCAATTGCACCGGGATTTATTGAAACCGAAATGACCGCAAAACTCCCGGAAGAAGTTAAAAATGAGTGGATAAAAACTATACCGTTAAGAAGATCGGGAAAACCCGGTGATGTGGCAAATATTGCATTATTCTTAGCATCCGACCTTTCCGCTTATGTTACCGCTCAAGTAATAAGTGTTTGTGGCGGTATATACTCCGGAGCTTAATCATAATATTTAAAAATAGTTATTTTATATAAACCTATTAAGGATATAATTTCAAATTGAATATAATTACTGAATTTCCATTTTGGTTCGTAATATTTTGTTTGTTGACAGGAATATTGTATGCAATAATTCTGTACTACAAAGACCGGAAAAATGAATTTTCGCCATGGATATTGATATCTATGGCTTTTTTTCGCTTTTTGTCAGTAAGCCTTATTGCGTTTTTATTATTATCACCTTTATTAAAAATTATTATTAGGCATACGGAGAAACCTGTAATTATTTTCGCACAGGATAATTCACGGTCAATTTTAACAGGAAAAGATTCGCTGTTCTATAAAAATGAATATTTCGATAATTCTAAGAAACTGATTGATAATCTAAAGAATAATTATGATGTTAAATATTATTCTTTTGGTGATGAAATTTCTACAATTGTTGATAGTTCATACTCAAGTAAGCAAACGAATTTTTCAATACTTTTTGATGAATTAATTACAAGGTATTCGAACCGAAATGTAGGTGCAATAATTATTGCAAGTGACGGAATATTCAACAAAGGGCTTAATCCGGTATATGCAGCTAAAAAAATTAGCTTTCCAATCTATACAATTGCTCTTGGTGATACAAATGCACAAAAAGATATTAAATTAACAAAGGTTAATTATAACCGTATTGCTTATCTTAAGAATAAATTCCCGTTGGAAATTATCATCAATGCAGAAAAATGTAAAGGTGAAAAATGTAAACTTATTATTACAAAAGGAAATGAAGAATTATTTTCACAGAATATTAATATTACCGGTAACGATTTTATACAAACCGTTTTAACACAAATTGAAGCCAAAGAAACAGGATTACAGCATTATACAGTAAGAATTACTAATTTGAAAGACGAAATTAGTTATTCCAACAATGTTCAGGAGATTTTTATTGATATAATTGATTCAAAGCAAAAAATATTGATACTGGCAAATTCGCCCCATCCTGATATTGCAGCTTTAAAATTTGCTATTGAAGATAAAGAAAGCTACCAGGTTGAAGATTATTTATATAATGATTTTAAGAAGCAGGTTACAGGATATAATTTGGTGATATTGCATCAGTTGCCATCTTTTAAAAATTCTTTAGGCGACTTGTTTTTTTCAATAAATAAAGCAAAAATCCCGTTATTATTTATTATTGGTGTCCAAACCGATTTAAATACATTTAATAAACTTAATACAGGATTATCAATATGGAGCGAAAAAAATACTTTTAATGAAGCACTTCCAATAATTAATAAAGAATTTGTTTTATTTTCTATAAGTAAGGATTTAAAAAAGATTATTGGTAAATTACCACCGTTAAATAGTCCGTTTGGAAGATATAAAATATTAAATTCAACAAATCAGTTATTTAATCAGAAAATCGGAAGTGTTGAAACACGAAATCCATTAATTTTATTTAATCAGAATCAGGATTTGAAATTCGGGATTATTGCCGGAGATGGAATATGGAGATGGCGACTGACAAATTATTTTATTGAAGAAAATCATAATGCCTTTAATGAACTTATTCACAAAATTATTCAGTATCTTTCGGTTAAAGAAGATAAAAGTTACTTTAGAATATTTGGAAAAAATGATTTTCCTGAAAACGAAAATGTGGAGTTTAATGCTGAAGTTTATAACGAAAGCTATGAATTGATCAATCATCCCGAGGTTGAAATAACAATAATAAATAATGAGGGAAAAAAATACCCTTTTGTTTTCAGCCAAACCGGAAATTCGTATCATTTGGATGCAGGAAGTTTTCCAGTTGGAACATACCAATATCTTGCTAAAACAAAAGTTGGAAATAAAACTTATAAAACTAACGGAGAGTTCATTGTTTCTGCCTTAAATATTGAAACTGTCAATGCTATTGCCGACCATAATCTGTTATTTAGATTAGCAAAATCAAAAGATGGTAAGATGGTTTATCTCTCACAAATGAATGATATTTTTGATTTAATAAATGAGCGTGAGGACATTAAAACCATTATTTATACACAAAAGCGACTTGAGGAGTTAATAAATATAAAATGGGTGCTTATTTTAATTATTGTTTTATTAACAGCCGAATGGTTTATGCGTAAACGAAGCGGAGCATATTAATCTAAAATTTCAATAATATTTTGTTTTTCATTATTTCAAAAATATTATCAATTTTCCTTTCACCAATTCTTTGGATTTTTGCACTTGTGTTAATATCACTATTTTTAAAAAAAAGAAGGAAATCCAGAAAGTATCTTATTGCAGCTATAATACTCTTTGTAATTTTTTCGAATTCTTTTATTGTTGATGAAGTGATGCGGGTTTGGGAAGTTCCGGTAACAAAAACCGAAGAACTGGGTGATTGTTATGATGTTGGTATTGTATTAGGCGGAAGTATGGTTACCTACGATTCAAAAAACGACAGGCTTACATACAGAAATAATATTGACAGAATTTTGCAGGCAATTGAATTGTATAAAATTGGAAAGATTCAGAAGGTTCTTATTTCGGGAGGTGCCGGTAATCTCGTATTTCGTGACATGCTGGAATCGGTTTTTATTAAGAGATTTCTTATAAATATCGGAATAACCGAAAATGATATTATTATTGACTCGATTTCGGATAATACACATGAAAATGCAGTTTACAGTGCAATAATTTTAAACGAAAATTATCCTGAAGGAAAATTTTTATTGATTACCTCAGCACATCACATGCGAAGGGCAAAAGCATGTTTTTTGCACGAAGGGATAATTGCAACACCATACAGTACAAATAAATATGCAGGCGACAGGAGATTTCAGTTTGAACATCTTTTTGTACCCCAATTAATAAATTTTGTTCTCTGGCAAAGACTAACACACGAAACATTAGGTTATATAACTTATGCTATTATGGGGTATATTTAGTCCCTATAATGTCGAATTATTTATTAAAAATTGATTTACGAACAAGAATTGCAGATTTTAGATTTATGATTTTCAAATACTTCTAAAATCATAAATCGTTAATCCTTGTTCTTAAATCAAAAAATATGACTTTATAGATGAACTCAATTTAGAGTCCATCTATAAAATACGTTAATTTAAATAAATATTAAAATTACAAATTACAAGCACCAAAATTCAAAACTTGTCCGTATGGATAAATTCCAATGTTCAAAAATTCAATAACCAAAACAGTTTCAAGCTGTTTGATTATCCATACGGACAAGTTTTGATCATTGATATTTGGAATTTATTTGTTATTTGATTATTGATTTTTGGTGCTTTAATTTAAAAATCGTTTGACTTTATGGACAGACAATAAAGTCCGATAGTTTAAATAAATATTAAAAAATCACAAATGACATCACTAACATTATTTTATATCATAATAGGCATTTTAATTTTTAATTATTTACTTGAGAGAATTCTTGATTATTTGAATAGTACTTATTGGAGCAATACATTGCCAATAGAGCTTGAGGGTATATATAAAGAAGATAAATACCGTAAATCGCAGGATTATGAAAAAGTAAAACAACGGTTTTCATTGCTTACCGATTCCATAACATTTATTGCCATGATGTTAATGTTAGTATTCGGAGGATTTGCCTATATTGATGAATTTGTCAGGCATTATACAACAAATCCCATATTAATGGCATTATTCTTTTTCGGGATATTGGGTTTGGCTGCTGATTTACTCTCAACACCATTTTCAATATACAGCACTTTTGTTATTGAAGAAAAGTTCGGTTTTAATAAAACCACTCCAAAAACATTTATTCTTGACAAAATTAAGGGATTATTGCTTGGAGCCATAATAGGAGGAGGGTTATTGGCATTAATTGTTTTAATTTATATTTCCACAGGCAAATGGTTTTGGATTATTGCGTGGGGTGCAATTAGTGTTTTTATGATTTTTATGACCATGTTTTATTCAACATTGATTGTGCCGATATTTAATAAGCAAACACCTTTAAAGGATGGTGAATTACGTGATGCTATAGAGAATTTTGCAAGAAAGGTTGGATTCAAACTGGATAATATTTTTGTTATTGACGGGTCAAAGCGGTCGAAAAAAGCAAATGCTTATTTCAGCGGTTTGGGTGCAAAAAAACGTATTGTGCTGTACGATACTTTAATAAATGATCATTCTGTTGATGAATTAGTTGCTGTTCTTGCACACGAAATAGGTCATTATAAAAAGAAACATACTTTAACAGGGATAATTATTTCTTTGGCTCAAACAGGATTAATGTTGTTTATCCTGTCATTGTTTATTGGAAACCCTGTTTTATCTGAAGCACTTGGAGCTAATAAAGGAAGCTTTCATATGGGAATACTTGCATTTGGATTGCTCTACAGTCCGTTATCATTAATTTTAGGATTGGTTATGAATATTGTTTCACGGAAAAATGAATATACTGCCGACAGATTTGCAGGTGATAACTATAATGCTCAGGCTTTAATCGCAGCTTTAAAAAGATTGTCTGTAAATAATCTCAGCAACTTGAAACCACATCCTGTTTATGTTTTCTTTTATTATTCACATCCACCGTTGTTGAAACGGCTAAATGTATTGAAGAATTTAAATAGAATCCGTCTATAAAGTCCGAAAGTTTAAACCTGCCCGTTCGTTCGGGCGGGTTTTTTGTTATTTGGTCCCGATAGCTATCGGGATTATTTCAAAATTTGTTTGACTTTATGGACAGGTATTAAATAATATTTCAAGGACTTTTATTCAGAACAGGCTTAGGTTTTTATATATCACTTTTGCGAAAAATGACAGGTATAGTTTTAAAAATAATTTTAATATCACCACAGAAAGAGGAGTTAATTGCATATTGATTATCAAGATTTTTTCTTTAATAAAAATTTTTTTAAAAAGATTTAATTAAAAAAACCATCAAGATTATAGCCCTTGTCAAGTAATGATTTTTTAATTTTTTTGTAAAAAATGTAAACTGTTTCCGTTGAAATAGAATAAGTTACTCCATAATTAATATTCTTTTTCAGATGAACAAAAGTTTCGCCTTTATAAGGAATATTTGGATTGTATAAAAATTCGTGACTGTCTTTAGATGGTTTCAGGTAATTTTCGTAATTAGCAGAAGCAGATTTTGCAATTCCAACTAATTCAAAATTAGGAACACCATCTTTAATTGCTAAAACAATTCCCCCGCTAAATCCTTTATTAAAGACCGCATCAATTAAAAATGAACCGGATTTGATTTTATCAGGGTTACTTACAATTCCCCTTGTTATCATTTGAAAACCTAATGGATAGCCGATAATATATACAAAATTTCCCCACTCAAGTTCCTTTGATTTTCCAACAGGATAGGAAAATACCGGAACCTGTTCGGAAGTTTGATCAACAGCTTTCCCTAAAATAGCAAGGTCATTTTTAATATCTATTGCTAAAATTTCTAAATTTTTTCCTTTGGGAATTCCCTGTACAAAATTTTGTTGTTTTAATTTTATGGAAATACTTTGAATATATTTATCAGTTTGATAATTATTTTCAAAGTAAGAGATAATTGTATCAGGAAAATCAACTATATGTGCACATGTAAGTAATGCAATGCGTTGTTTGTCGTAAAATATTACCGTGGCTGTTCCCGATACCGATTCATTTGTAGCATCTATTCCAATTGTATTATTTTCTAAAGTTTCCGGTGTTAAGTTTTTCTTTTGTATTTTACTTTCTACTGATAAATAATATGTTTTGTAAAACACAAGGCTATTTATTTTTTTTACTGACTTTGATATTTCTTCTAACTGCCCCGAACAATTTTTATATGGAAACTCGCTATCGTATTTGCCATCACTTAAAGTGGGATAAACCATCTGGTATGTTTTTTCTGCACAGCCACTTATTACTAGTGTAAAAATCAAGGAGATTACAAACAGGTTAAATTGATTTTTGGTCACTACTGAAAACAAATTAGTTTTTGATAAATACATAGCAAGAATTTATTGAAATGATAGTTCGAAGATAAACAATATTTAATTAAATATCTCTCTTTTTCAACATTAAATAAGTAAGGAAAGTAAATAATGCTGTATAGCCAACACAAACGGCAACATAAGTAAATGCAATATAATCACGGAAATTAACCCCTACAAGCTGCATTATAGCTGTGTTGGGAATATCAATCAAATTGCTTATTGCCCTTAAAGGCATATATTCATCAATCCCATCAGGTAATTTGTAAACAATTATCGGTTCAATAATATAATTGTAAAGTAATAATAAACCTATTGCTAAACCTGATTTTTTAACTAAAAAACCTATCAGAAGGGCAAATGTAAGGAAACTGAAAACTTCAAGAAAATAGGCAAAAATATATATAAACTTGCTGAAAATTACGGTAACTGAAATATTTGATGAGTTGATAAAACCTAATATCAAACCGGTTATTATAATGAATAATGTGGCGCCAAAACTTAACAAAAATAGAAATTGCAGCTTGGATAAAAGAAAATCAAAGCGGCTCATTCCGTTAATAATATTTAGGCGAATAGTTTTGAATGAGAATTCGTTAGTGATAAAAATTATGACTACAACAGCAAGGAAAATTTTAAAGAAGCCAGCAAGATATGTCAGGTTTTGCCAGATGTCGGGAAAGTTGTAAATTGAAACCTTTGGAATCGGAATAGGTGTGGTTTTGCTTGCGTTGGTTGATATTTCGTTTATTACACTTTGTACACCGAAAAATACCAGTCCTAATAATAAAACATACAAACCGGTAAGTACCCAGAATGTTTTATTAGTAACTATTTTTTTTAATTCTATTTTAAGCAGGTTTATCATCTGATTCGTTAAGTAGTTCTAAAAAGTATTTTTCCAGTGTCTTTTTTCTTATTGTTAAATGAGATAATACGATTCCTTTATTAAAAAGGAAATTATTTAAGTCGGCACTGCTTACTTTTTTATCAAGTTTAACTGATAATTTGTCGCCCTGTCGCACAACGGATTTTGCAATATCACAATTATTTATTGTAACATAGAGTTCTTCCAAATTTTCTGATGATATTTCAATTGTGCCGGTTTCGTTTAAAACATCCTCTACTTTGCCGGAAGATAATTTCCTGCCTTTTTCTAAAATTGCAACATGAGTACAGGTTTTTTGCACCTCATCCAATAAGTGGCTTGCTAATAGTATTGTTATTCCTTCGGAAGCAACAGTAAGTATTAATTCTCTGATTTCGGCAATCCCTTGAGGGTCAAGTCCATTTGTCGGTTCATCAAAAATCAGAGCCTGCGGATTACCTAAAAGGGCAGCTGCAATAGCCAGTCTTTGTTTCATTCCTAAAGAATATGTTTTAAACTTGCTGTTTTTACGTTCAATTAAATCAACAATATTTAAAACTCTGTTAATATCATTGTAAGGGATGCCTTTAATATCTGCAATTATCTTAAGATTTCTAACAGCAGAAAGATAAGGATAAAAGTTAGGTACTTCAATTATTGAACCAACTTTTTTTCGTTCGTATTTTGTAGGAGTTTTGCCAAACCATTGGAAATAACCGCTATCGGGATTGATGACATCAAGGATTATCCCAAGTGTAGTGGTTTTGCCACTTCCGTTAGGACCGAGTATTCCGAAAACATTTCCTTTCTCAACTTCCAGACTAAGCTCATTAACGGCTTTAATCCGTCCGAAACTTTTTGAAAGCTTATTTAATGATAAAACAACCTCACTCAATGTTTTTTAATTTTGAAATGCAAATATATGGTTTTTATGTTATGCGTTATAAGTTATTAGGGCATTTAAAAAGAGACTTTATTATTAACTATGTTTATTAAAATTTTTTTACGAATTACGAGTTACGAATTACGTGTTGTCTTTAAATCCGTAATCCGTAATTATAGCAATCCCCACTTATTTGGAGACTTGGTTAAAAATAATATAGACGATTAAAACAGGAAAATATTACATTTATAAAAGAAAAACTGTTGGTCTTTTATGAATTTCAGGTGGATTTTTGCTCCATTCTGCAATGGTTTTAGTTGTAATAAATTCATTTTCAAGTGTTATATCGCAAGCAATACAAAGTAATGTTTCTTTATTACATGTTTCAATTATTGAATCAAGAAGTTGTTTATTGCGATAAGGAGTTTCAATAAAAATCTGAGTTTGATTTTTTTGTTGTGCATCTTTTTCAAGAGTTTTGATTCTATTTATTTTAAGATATTTTTTAACAGGCAAATAACCGTGAAAGACAAAATTTTGTCCGTTAAAGCCCGATGCCATTAAAGCTAAAAATATTGAAGAAGGACCAACCAAAGGAATAACCCTGATGTTTTTCTGATGAGCCATTCTAACTATCTCGGCTCCGGGGTCTGCAATACATGGTGTGCCTGCTTCAGAAAGAAGTCCGATATCTTTTCCTTTATTTGTTGAGTTTAAATACGATAAAATTTCGGTTTGGTCGCTGTGTTTGTTAAGAATATGAAATGTAATGTTGTCAAAAGATTTTTTAAAACCTGTTTTTTTTAAAAATCGCCTTGCGGTTCTGATGTTTTCAACAATAAACTCATCCAACCGATTGATAATTTTTGAATTACATTGAGGAATAATACTGTTAAGTTTGCTGTTGCCTAATGAAGATGGGATTAAATAGAGTTTGCCTTTTAATTTGTTCATTATTGATTTATTTATTTTGCCAAGGAAGTTTGTTTAGGTCAATGTTTCCTCCGGATAATATTATAACGATATTTTTTCTGTGATAATTAAATTTATTTTCAAGCAAAGCAGCAACAGGAACTGCAGAAGAGGGTTCAATGATTATTTTCATTCTTTCCCATATCAGTTTCATTGTCTCAATAATTGATTTTTCGCTGACAGTAACAATCCCGTGAACATATTTGCGAATGATAGGGTAGGTGAGTGATCCGAGAGAAGTAAGCAGACCGTCGGCAATAGTATTCGGGTTTTTTGATGGGATAAATTTCCCCTGATAAAATGATAAATATGCATCGTTGGCCTGTTCTGGTTCTGCAGCAATTACTTTTGTTGATGGTGAAAAAAAGTAAGTTGATAAAGCTGTTCCACTTAAGAGGCCTCCGCCTCCTACAGGAGTAAGTATGAAATCCGGATTATCTATTTCGTCAAAAATTTCTTTTGCTACTGTAGCCTGACCTGAAATTATCCTGTAATCATTATAAGGATGGATTTCAGTTGCATTGGTTTCTTGAATAATTTTCAGTAATGTTTCCTCTCTTGCTTTAAGATTTGGTTTGCAGAATGTAACAATACCTCCATAGCTTTTAACTGCCGATATTTTAACTTCCGGCGAGTTTTCGGGCATAACAATATATGCATTTGTTTTTCTAAGATTGGCTGCTCTTGCAAGTGCTTGAGCGTGATTACCTGATGAATGTGTTGCAACACCTTTTTTTAAATTTTCTTGAGAAAGAGAAAAAACCGCATTTACTGCACCTCTTGATTTAAATGATCCGGCTTTTTGAAAATTTTCGCATTTAAAAAAGATTTTGGCATTAAATATTTTATTAATACTTAGGGAAGTCAAAATAGGTGTTTGATGTATATAATTATCTATTCTCCGGGCAGCCTGCCGGATAGCATTTGCATCAGGAAATTTATTATGATCTAAGTTCAATTAAAATTAAGATAATGATTCGGCAATTTTTTCGCAGGCTTCATCAATTATAGCATATACTTCTTTAAGACCTTTTTTCCCGTTTGAATAAGGATTAGGAACGGGTTTGTTTTTACCGTCAAAAATACTTAAAATAAAATTTATTTTTTTCTTATCTTCATCATTACGGGTGAAGTACATAGCCTCATTATAACTTTTTGATTCCATTACATAAATTATGTCAAATTTGTCAAAGTCTTCAGAAGTAAAAAGCCTGGCAACATTACCCGAAATATCAATGCCATGTTTTGCAGCTACTTCAACTATTCGTTTTTCAGGTTTTTCATTGATACGGTATGGTTCAAACCCTGCTGATTCAATAACTGCATCAATATTTCTTTTTTTTAATTTGTCTTTTAAAATTCCTTTAGCTAATGGAGATCGGCAAATATTACCTAAACTCAGAAATAATATCTTCATAGTAAAATATTAGTTATATTATGTTTTTAGACTGGTTTCATATTTATTTATCTGTATTTATTGGATATCCCAATAAAAAATAAAGGTAAATAAAATTTATGAATTAAACAAGAAAATAATTAAGAAATATTAGATTTTTATTTTTTTATCTAATTCTTCAACATAAACTCTAAATTGTTTGTCAGTCTCAATCAGGTTATTAACTGTTTTGCATGCGTGTAAAACAGTTGCATGATCTTTATTACCACAATGAACACCAATTGTAGCTAAAGAGGATTTGGTATGCTTTTTTGAAAAGTACATTGCAAGCTGGCGTGCTTGCACGATTTCTCTTTTTCGTGTTTTGGAATTTATATTTTCCAAAGATATATTAAAATAATCGCAAACAACTTTTTGAATGAAGTCAATGGAAATTTCCCTTGAAGTGTTTTTAACGAACTTGTCAATCATCTGTTTAGCAAGGTCAATGGTAATTGCTTTTTTATTTAATGATGATTGTGCAAGTATTGAGATTAAGGCACCTTCAAGTTCTCTGATATTAGTTGTTATGCTGTAAGCAAGGTATTCAACTACATCATTAGGGATTTCAATTCCGTCGTTATATAATCTTTTTTGCAGTATTGCAATTCTGGTTTCAAGATCAGGAACTAATAAATCGGCGGCTAACCCCCATTTAAACCTTGATAATAATCGGGGTTCAATACCTTTCATTTCTATTGGCGCTTTGTCGGAAGTGATTATAAGTTGTTTGCTTTTCTGATGAAGATGATTAAAAATATGGAAGAAAATATCCTGTGTTTTTTCCTTACCTGAAATAAACTGAATATCATCCATTATCAGTACATCTATCATTTGGTAAAAATGAACAAAATCGTTTTGGTTGTTATTTCTAACCGATTCAATATATTGTACAATAAATTGTTCGGTTGATACGTATAATACTGTTTTATTTGGAAAATTATTTTTTACCTGAATACCAATTGCATGTGCAAGATGGGTTTTACCTAAGCCAACATTGCTGTAAATAAAAAGCGGATTAAAAGACGTTTTCCCTGGGCTTTCTGCCACAGCATAACCTGCCGAACGGGCTAAACGGTTACAGTCGCCTTCAACAAAATTATCAAATGAGTATGATTCAACAAGTTGAGATTGAACTTTAATCTTTTTTAATCCGGGAATGATAAACGGATTTGGAATGTCTTTTGATTTACCTCTGTTTAAATCTATTGGCATGGAAACCGGTGGATTTTTTATTGCTTTTATATTGCTTGTTGGAATATTGATAGTATAAGGATTATCATCTTCAGAAGATTTATCCATGATAATACTATATTCTAATCTTCCATCGGGGCCTAATTCTTTTTTAATTGTCTTTTTCAGCAAGGTAATATAATGCTCTTCTAACCATTCATAAAAAAACTGACTTGGAACCTGAATAGTGAGTACATTGTTTTCAAGCCTTACTGGAACAATTGGCTCAAACCATGTTTTATAGCTCTGGTGATGAATGTTGTCTTTAATAACTTTAAGACAGTTTTCCCAGATCTCAACATAATTTATTCTCATTGACAAAATGTAATATTAAAGATATTAAATCATTTGATTAAAAATAAAAAATTTATTTGTTAATTTTCAGAACTTTATGTTCCAAGTTTTTTAGATCCGCCAACTTAAGAGGAGCACTGAATATTTTTCAACAAATATGCAAAGAAAATAGTTAAAAAAAAAAAAAAAAACACTTGATTTTTAATTTTATTTGTTGTATATAGGAGCGAAGATAATAAAAATACTTATTTGATTTTTAAAAAAAAATAAATAATTTTTATTCCGTGTGTAAATAATTGATTTTTAATCCTTTTATTTTTTTAAATTTTTCATAAATTCTTGACGAATTATTTTTTCGTATTAAAAATATGATTTTGCAATTTAAATCAAATTTTTGACTTATCTGCATGATATTTTCTTCTTTAATAATTTTTTTTACAGCATTCATTACGGGATAATCGTAGATAATTTCATAAACTTCGTTAATTGTTTTTTCTATAATTTTTGCATTGTTTAAGGCATCTTTTGCAGATGTTTTATAAGCATTGATCAACCCGCCTATGCCTAATTTTGTACCTCCGAAATACCTGACAACAACAATTAAGATATTTGTAAGATCGTGAGATAATATTTGCCCGAAGATTGGCTTTCCGGCAGTGCCTGAGGGCTCACCGTCGTCATTTATTCTGTACGAGGACTTGTCAAAGCCCAATTGATATGCAAAACAATGATGCCGTGCATCATGGTATTTTTTTCGTAAAGCCGACAAATGTTCTTTGACCTGGCTTTCGTTATTTACAGGTATTGCGTGGGCAATAAATTTACTTCCACGATCTTTGAATAAGCCTTCGGAAATATTTTCTATTGTTTTGTATGTATCTTCAAAAAGCATTTAATGTAATATCAATATCCATTTGTTATTTTGTAAATACTATTTATTTCTGGTAAATTTTATTGATCATTAACTAATAAATTCAGATATAAATTTTGAATTAGAAAGTAAAGGTAAAATAATTATATTTAAAGGAAAATTTCACGCAAAAGCAATCAATAAAATTGCAATGATTGATAAAAGAATTCCTGTCCAGTTGATAACCGATAGTTTTTCTCTGAAAATTATAAATCCTGCTAAAGCTGATAAAACAACTATTCCAACATTTTGAACCGGAAACAGCACTGTGCTTTGAAACACACCCATTGCCATTATTAGATAATATGTTGTGCCGAAATTCAAAAAACCAAGAATTATCCCGCCGATTATATTTCTCAGGCGTATTTTTTGTTTAAATATAAAATATCTTCCGGTTGAAATACCAATACAGATTATTAAAGAAATTGTAAATACCGTTACAAGGAATAAGATTGTTTCATTTGAGATAAAATTATGTTCGGAATATTTTAAAAAGGCGTCGGTTATTCCGTTTCCGAGAAAAAGTAAAACAGGTAAAATTAGATATCTTGAATAAACCTTGATTTTGTTATTCTTTTTTAGTGTTAAATAAAATGCAATTAATGCAGCAAGAATTCCAATAATCTTTATAAAATTCATGGAATCGTTATATAATATCACTCCGAAGATTACGGGTATAATCACAGACATCTTGCTTGAAACTGCTGTTAAAGCAACACCTGCCTTTTGTGAAGAAAGGGCAAAAAGTAAAAAAACGCATATAAATAAAACTCCGGCTATTAACGCATGCGGAAACCATGTTCTTTGCGGAATGGCAGCAAATGTGAAATCGCCTGAATAAATCAAAAAACCAAAAGCCGAAGCAATTACATAATTAACAGTAATTGCCTGAAAATTATCAATCTTAAATCTTTTAAAAAATTTAAAAGTTATAAAAATGCTTGTTGAAATTATTATGGCAGAAATCAGGTATAGCATAAAAATTGAAGTTTATTAAGCCTTTCGCATTTTTTCTATTGCCTGCAAAATAACTTCATTTGTTGCAGGTAATGAAAAATCCGGTTCGGTTTTATGATTATTTACCGCAGAAATTGCGTCTTTAATTGCCAGCCAAACCGAAAAACAAAACATGAACGGAGGTTCGCCGATTGCTTTACTTTTTTTAATTGTGATTGGATTTGGAACACCTTTTAAAAGCTCAACTATGAAATCTTTTGGAATATCCCTGACAGTCGGTATTTTATAAGTATCAGGCGAATGATTTAATAAATTTCCTTTTTTGTCCCATTTCATATCTTCGGTAGTGCACCATCCAACACCCTGAATAAAACCGCCTTCAATCTGTCCGATGTCAATCTGCGGATTTATTGAATCGCCTGCATCATGTAAAATATCTGTTCGAATAATTTCATGATGTCCGGTTAATATATCCAGTAAAACTTCCGAAACCGACATCCCAAATGCATAATAATAGAATGGGCGTCCTTTTGCTTTTTTCCTGTCAAAATAAATGCCTGGAGTTTTGTAAAATCCGGTTGCACTTAAGCTGATTTGTTTTAAGTATGATTTTTTTATGATTTCGTCAAATGATATTTTTTTATCATAATTAGTGATATCTGATATTTCATTATTTTTAAAAATAATATTTTCTTTTTCAGATGGTTTGCCTTCAAACTTTTTGTTAAATTCTTCAATCACTACTTTTGTAATTCTTGATTTAAGTTTTTCAATTGCATTTTTAACGGCCATTCCATTCAGGTCGCAGCCTGTAGAAGCTGCTGTTGCAGAGGTGTTTGGAACTTTTGAAGTGTTAGTAGGGCTGGATTTGATTTTATCAATACTGATTCCAAGTTCACTTGAAGCAACCTGAAGGATTTTTGTATTTAGTCCCTGACCCATTTCAATGCCGCCGTGATTAACCAGTACAGTGCCGTCTTTATAAATGTTTACAAGTGCTCCTGCCTGGTTGAGGAAAGAAGTTGTAAAGGAAATACCGAATTTTACCGGAGTTAAAGCAAGTCCTTTTTTATAAAATTCATTTTCGGAATTGAATTTGTTTATTTTTTTTCTTCTGTTAAAATAGTCCGAAGATTTTATCAGTTGGTCGTAAAGTTTAAAAAGCCGGTTGTTTTCAACTATTTCGCCGTAATGTGTGATATTATTTGAATTGAGTTTATAAAAATTATTATACCTTATTTCCGCAGGGTCTTTTTTTAAATATCTTGCGATTTTATCAATAATCGTTTCAATTACAGCCATAGCCTGTGGTGCTCCAAATCCTCTAAAAGCCGTGTTGGAAGGAAGATTTGTTTTCCATGCCTTGCCTGTAACTTTTAGGTTTGGTATAAAGTAGCAGTTATCAACATGAAACATTGCACGTGATAAAATAGCAAAAGTAAGGTCGTTTGAAGAGCCTGCATCGCAATTTAGTTCAACTTGAAGAGCATTAATAATTCCTTCATCAGTAAACCCGACTTTGTATGTTGAGAGGAAGCGATGTCGTTTACCTGTTGTTATTTGGTCGTCATCACGTGATAGATGAATTTTGACAGGGCGATTAGTTTCCTTAGCAAGCAAGGCTGCCCAAGCCGCATAATGATTCGCCTGCGTTTCTTTACCGCCAAACGCACCGCCCAGACGACGAACTTCAACTTCAATCTCATTTTTATTAATCCCAAGAACTTCGGCAACAACAGACTGTGTTTCGGAAGGATGCTGTGTTGAACTGTAAATTATTAATTCGTTGTCTTCTCCCGGTATAACAAGGCATGACTGGGTTTCAAGATACCAGTGCTCCTGGGAGCCTGTTCTTAATTCCCCTTTAATTTGATTTTTTGATGAAATAAATGCTTTTTCAAAATTTCCACATTCAATTTTACGTGGTGGTAACAGTAAATTATTTTTTTTGATTGCTGTTTTAATATCAAGAATCGGTTCTAACTCTTCATATTTTATTTCAATCAGCTTTTCGGCTTCAATTGCTATTTCTTCGTTTTCGGCAGCAATTAAAAACATAACCTGACCAATAAAAGTTACCTCATTTTCAGCCAGACTAAATTCATCCTTAATAATAGGGCCAATCTGATTTTTGCCGGGAATATCTTTAAAATCAAGAACAGCATGAACTCCTGCCAAACTTTTTGCTTTGCTCAGATCATAAGAAATTATTTTAGCATGAGCGAATTTACTGTAAACTATCCTTCCGAGAAGCAATTGGCTGTTTACCTGAATGTCGTTCACATAAACGGATTCCCCGGTTACATGTTTTATGATGCTGTCATGGATTAGTTTATTCATCATTATTTAATTCTTACTTTTTAGACTAGACTTATTAATAATAAAAAAGAAACAAGTTGGCAGTTTTCCTCATGCTGACTGCCGATTAAAGACTGAAGATTGAAGACTTGTTTTCCTTAAATATCCAGCCAAAATTTTAATAACAGATTTTTACAGGCAATCTTCCGTGAATCTGCTTCGGCTCTTGCATCTGAAATAGGTTCAAATTCATTATAAAGTATGTTCATTGCTTGCTCAACATTTTGCATGTTCCAGTTTTTGTTTAAAAGAAAGTTCTCGGTTTTTGTTGCCCGTTTTGTTGTTTCAGCCATTCCTCCAAAAGCTAAAATTATATTTTTAATGATTTTATTGTTTTCAAATTCAATTCTGAAAGCTGCTGAAACTGTTGAAATATCAAGGTCTTTTCTTTTTGAGATTTTGTAAGAGTTTATGATTACTCCTTTTTGTGGTTTCGGGATTATCACTTCCGTAATTATTTCATTTGTATGAATATCCGTTGACCTGTATCCCTTGATGAATTCGGATATTTTTATTGTTCTTTCATTTTTTGAACTTTTAAGTTTAATCATTGATTTGTAAGTAAATAACAAAGGCAGCAGGTCGCTGATTGGTGAAGCCGAACCGATATTTCCTCCGATAGTAGCCGTGTTTCTAATCTGTAGTGAGCCGAAAATTTTCAAAATATTGTAAAGCGGGGGCAAATTATTTTTACTGATTGCTTTTAATTTTTCAAGGATTAAACCGGTTCCGAAATAAAAATAATTATTGTCTTCAGAAAAATATTTAAGTTCATCAATGCTTGATATATCAATAATTTCAGTTAAAAACTCTTTGTTTTTTGTTTGTTTTATAGCTATATCCGATGCTCCGTTAATGAGGATTGCTGACGGATATTTCTCTTTTAATATCAATGCTTGTTTTAATGTCAAAGGACGAAAATATTTTTGATATTTGGATACAATTGAGATAGCTTGCTTGTTTGAGTTTATTGATTCAAGTAATTTTATAATTTCGGGTTCTTTTTCGGTAAAATGATCAATTCCGTTTTTTGTACAAGCTTTGGATGCTGCGTCAATTACCGGTTTATATCCTGTGCATCTGCAAAGGTTGCCAGTAAGGGCATCTTCAACAATTTCCAGTGAGGGATTATTAAAATTTTTGTAAAGAGTAAAAAGCGACATGATTATCCCGGGAGTGCAATAACCACACTGGCTTCCATTGGTTTCTATAATAGCTTGTTGTATTGGATGTAAAATAGTTTTACCATCTTTTATTTGAGCGATGTTTTCAACTGTAATTAATTGCTTGCCATGGATCACCGGCAGGAAAACTATACAGGAAGTAACTGATTTGTATGAGATTTTGTTGTTTTCGTTAAGCTCACCTAAAACAACTGTGCAGGCTCCGCAATCACCTTCGGCACATCCTTCTTTTACTCCTTTATGATTTGGAAGCGACCGCAAATAATTTAAAATTGTTGTAGTTGGTTTTAATTGTGGATGATTGCTTAGGTTAAGCTCAACGATTTTGTCGTCCAATACAAATTTAATAATATTTGTAGAGTTCTGTATTATCATTCAAAAGAGTTTTTTATGTCAATTAGTTTTGCTACAATACTTATAGCAATTTCCTCAGGTGTTTGAGCATTGAATTTTATTCCGATAGGCATATCAATTTTTTTAATTTCCTTTTCAGTCAAATATTTCTCTTGCAGGAATTTTTGTTTTGCTGTTGCTACTTTTTTCTCACTACCTATCATTCCAAGATAAGCATGCGGCTTTTTAGCACAGATGGCTGTGATGTCCTCATCATACGCATGTTTTGGAGTGGTTACAACTATGTAAGTGTTATCATCAAAATGGGCTTCGTCAATTGCCTTAAAATAATTGTTGGTAACAAAACTTGTATTTGGTATTTTCAAATCATTAAAAATTTCAGGTCGCTCATCAAATACCGTAATATTAAACCCGAATTGAGAAGCAAATTTGGCTACTGCCTTTCCAACGTGTCCTGCTCCGAAGATAAAAAGTTTTTTAGTGCTTAATATTGGTTCAATATAGACTTCAACATAACCGCCGCAGTGCATATCAAAATCTTTTTCTAAATTGTAAGAAAATTTTCCGGGAGAATTAGCTGAAATCACATTTACTGCATCATTAATAACCTGCAGTTCAATACTTCCACCGCCAATTGTATCGAATATACTTTTATCTTCAAATACTATCATCTTAGAGCCGGTTTTTCGCGGGGTAGAACCTTTTGTCCCGGTAATGATACAAAGGGCGGCTTTTTTGCCACTGTTTTTTGTTTCAATAATCTTGTTGTAAATATTTTGCATGTGTTATGGTTTTTATTCAAATGGCTCTTTTGGTAAACCCAATAGATTTTTTATGATTTGAAAAATCTGTTCTCTCATTATTGTATTTATTTCCATTTTGATTTCTGTTTTTTTATTGATTATTTATTTTGATATTATTAACGAACTCTTGTAATTAATCAACAGGTTTATAATCATAATAATCAGAATAAAACTTCAGGAATCTGCCTGCAATAGCTTCCCAGCTATAATATTTTTGGATTGTGTTATAAGCTTCTTTTCCAATATTTTCCCTTAATTTATTATTTTTTAAAAGTTTAATGATTGCTTCTGCAAATTCTTTAGGTTTGGAAGGGTCAACCAGTAATCCGTTTACACCATTATCAATTACATTACGTATGCCACCGAAAACTGAGGCTACCACCGGCTTTCCACAAGCCATTGCTTCCTGAGTTGTCATACCGAAGGGTTCAAATAATGATGGCAAAACAAAAAGTTGTGCCTGCTGGTAATATGGCACCATCATTTCGTCAGGTACATAACCAATTAATTTAACTCTGTTGCCCATACCTTTTTCGGTAATAATATTTTTCATCATATCAAACACACCAATTTCCCTTGGTTTCGGATTTGTTGAACCGCCTCCGATTACCAAATAAACATCTTTTATTTCTTTTCTTACAATATTAAAAGCGTGAAGTAAAAGATCGTGTCCCTTGTTTGTGTCAATTCTGCTGAGGCAAAAAATGTATTTTTCGGGCAAGTTAGTTTTGATTTTTTTCTCTTTTTCAGTTGGAATATGATAAGTGTGCACATCAACACCGGGAGGAATATCAATAATATTGTCTGCATAGTAATTGTATAGTTCATGCAGTTTTTCCAACTGAACTTCGGAAGTTACGGATTGTGCATTAACGGTTTTAAAAATTTTTAATTCTTCGCTTATCCTTAATTTGAAATTAAACTTCTTTTCCATTTCTTCAGGGATGCCACCCATTTGCTCTTGTTTCCATGCACCGAGAGAGTGTGCAGTAAAATATGATGGTTTTTGTAAAGCTTTTGCTATGGAAATAGTAACGATACCTGCATCAACATAATGTCCGTGAAAGAGGTTGTAATCAAGTTGGTTTTCTTTAATGAAATTTATCATATTTTTGGAAAGAGCAGGAAGGACATCATAAATTTTTTCTTTAGGGATAAATTCCCAGGGTCCTGCCGGTATTCTGATAACATTTACATCCGGATAACCTGGTACGGGGTCAATTTGATTTTGTGAGCGGTCAAACCACCGGGTATAAATATCAACTTTAATTCCTGATTTTGAGATGGCTTTTGCCAATTCCAGCACATAAACAACCTGTCCGCCTGTATCGGTTCTGCCAAGTTTAGGAACCGGATCAAAATAACCATGTGTGCTTAACATTGCAATATGTTTGAATTTTTTTAGTGTCATATTTTTTGTTTTAATTTATCTTTATTATAAAATTAGCATCATCTTTTTGTTCAATATAACGAATAACTTATAACTTTTAACTAATAATTTTTAACGTATAACATTACTTACAAATACACTTATTAATTATCTGAAAATAAATTGAAATTTATCTAAATCCATTCCCAATTAACTCTTTACAGATTCTACTTCATAATCTTTTGTGATTATAATATCTGCAAGAGTTTTATGTGCTGAGATTATCTTATGCTCAATCAAAAGAATGGCTTCAAGAAATTCATCCTGTTTTTCACGGTTTCTTTTTTTACGCGACTCTCTTGTGTCGTTTAAATCCTTGTCAATAAATACTCGTTGGTCAATATTTTTTAAAGTAGTGGTGTATGTTCCTTCAACAATAATAACTTTAACGTTTTCAAGGTTAACGGTTTCTTTATCAATTCGGTCTTCTTCAAAAATAACCAAAGGTTTTTCAATTTTGTTATTTCCGCCAAGAATCGTCTTCAGTTCTTCATCAATCAAATCAAGTTTAACTTCCGACATTCCAACATGACGGATATCTTTTATCCGCATTTTAGCATTTGTTTTAGGCGGATACACAAAATAATCATCCTGTTGAAAAATGAAACTTGAGATGTTTTTTTCAGTAAGTACTTCGGCAATTGAAGCAGCTATTTCTGATTTTCCCGCACCGGATTCACCTGCTACTGAAATAATATATTTACCTTTTTTACTTTTTATTTTATCAAAAATAAGATCAATAACCTGACGTGCAGCCTTTCTGTGATTTTTATTAATAATTAAAATATCGCCTCTCATGATAAAATAATTTTATTAATACTTTTCGTCAAATATACATTATTTTCTTAATTTCGAAACATGAAAGTCAGGTCAAATAAGATTATAGATGTTTTTAAATATTATTCAAATGAGCTGGATGGCTTATATGAAAATAAGGAGATTAAAGATTTACTGCATTTGATTTTTGAAGAATATGCCGGTTTATCAAGAACCGATATCATATTGAATACCGAACTAAAGGTTAATGAATCAGAGCTTCTAAAAATTCATTTTGCTGTAAAAGACCTGAAAAAGTTTAAACCGGTTCAATATATTTTCGGGAAAACAAATTTTTTAGGACTGGATTTTATTGTTAATCCCGATGTGCTGATTCCCAGACCGGAAACTGAAGAATTGGTAAGTTTGATAGTTAATGATTATAAAGACAATAAAGAAGAAATTAATATTCTTGATATAGGAACAGGGAGTGGCTGCATTGCAATTTGCCTGAAAAAAAATATTCCTTTTTCAAAAGTATATGCAATTGATGATTTTCCCGAAACTCTGAAAACAGCTAAAATAAATGCTGAAAATAATAAAGTTGATATAAAATTTATTTGCCTTGATATTTTAGATAAACAGCTTTGGAAAAATCTCCCGCAATTTGATATTATTGTCAGCAATCCGCCTTATATCCGTGAATCCGAAAAAAAACTAATGAATAAAAATGTGCTTGATTATGAAAGAAAGGAGTTTTTATTTGTTTCCGACAACAATCCTTTGATTTTTTATGAAGCAATTTCTGATTTTGCGACAGAACATTTGAAAAAAAACGGAATGTTGTATTTTGAAATAAATGAAAATTCAGGAGCAAGTGTTGTAAAAATGTTAGAAGCAAAAAGATTTGGAAATATCTTACTTTTAAAAGATATTCGTGGAAAAAACAGGATAGTCAAAAGTGAGATTAAAATATTTTAAGACTTTTTAAAAATTATTTAAAATCAAATTTATTCGAATTATGAAGAAAATAGTATTAATAGTATTACCAATCGGTTTAATTATTTCATCATGTAATAATAATCCTGATAAACAAAACAATAGCCAGGCTACAAAAGAGAACAGGCAAATAATTATTAAAGAAGCTGATACAACAGATAAAACAAATGATTATTATGATAATGCAGAAACCTATTCTTTAAACATTAAAAACATTGAAGTAACAGGAGAAATTGAAAATCCCGGAAAAGTTGATTTCTCCGGTTTGCCTTTACATTCTGTAATTGTTAAAGAAACATTGCTTGACGAAGATGGTAATTCTTTTATAGGAGCATACAGGTATGATGGATATTCTTTATATGATATTCTGAATAAAAAAGTATTAAAAAAGAAAAATGAAAATGAATTCAAGCCGATAATTGACCTTTATGTTGAGGTGGAAAATGATTCGGGAGAAAAAGTATTAATAAGCTGGGGTGAAATTTTTTATCCTAATCATTTACATGAGATAATTTTTGCAACAAATGTAATGCGGATTGTTCCTTCAAAAACAAAAGAGCTTTGGGAATTACCTGTAGAAAGCAAACTTATAATAACAAGTGATTTAATTACAGAACGAAATATTACAAATCCAAACAAAATAGCGGTAAAATCATATAAAAAGTCATTTAAAGTTGAGAAAGGAAAACAAGATTTATACTCTTCCAAAATTGATATTTTTAATGGAGATAAAATTGTTGAAACACTTTATTCAAATCCG
>JAUWSB010000227.1 GCA_030610255.1 Bacteroidota bacterium | reverse complement strand
TTATAAAAGTAATAATAACATTAATTTTATGTCAAATGTCAGATTTTCAATAACTTCATAAATCAGAAATCGTTAATTCTACCTGTCGGTAGACAGGCGTTATTCTGGAATCAAAAAATAACGACTTTATGGACGAACTATTTACTTGATAATTTAATATAGATGATATTAGTTCACGCAAAGTTGACACAAAGATTTTATAATTAATATTTTATTTTTTTGCGTTCTTTGCGAGAAATATTTTTCTAACATTTTATTTAAAAAGTTTATCATAACTAATTAATTGATAGTTACGAGCTGATTAGTTACAAAAAAATTATTAACCTAAAAATAAAAAAATAAAATGGAAAAACAAAGATATGAACGTCCGGTAATAATAAAGCTGGAAAGTAATATGCCGAATAAATTCGGTCTTCGTACTGAATATAAACCAAAAACACATATTGATAATGTTGCTGTTAAAAACCTTATCAATGAGTATGGCTCTCCATTATTTGTAATATCGGAGAAAACCATACGATCAACATATAAAAATGCAAAAAAAGCTTTTACAACAAGGTATCCGAAAGTACAATTTGCATGGTCATACAAAACCAACTATTTAAGTGCTATTTGTAATATTTTTCATCAGGAAGGTTCGTGGGCAGAAGTCGTTTCAGGCTTTGAATATGATAAAGCTATTAAAAACGGTGTTGATGGTAAAAAAATCATCTTTAACGGACCCGACAAAACCGAAAAAGACCTGACCAAAGCAATTGAAAACGATTCTTTGATCCACATTGATCATTTGGATGAATTATACACAATTATTGAATTATCTGAAAAGTTGAACAAAAAACCTAAAGTTGCTATCAGGGTTAATATGGATACCGGCATATATCCTATGTGGGACCGTTTCGGATTTAATTATGAAAACGGACAGGCATGGGATGCTTTAAATAAAATAATGCGTTCAAAAAAACTGGAGTTAGTAGGCTTGCATACACACATCGGAACATTTATGCTTTCACCGCAAGCTTATGGAACCGCTGCTTTTAAACTTGCTGACCTTGCAATTGGTATTCAAAAAAAATACGACCACGAAATAAAATATATTGATATGGGCGGAGGTTTTGCTTCTAAAAATACTCTTAAAGGTGCATACTTACCCGGCGTTGATACCAGCCCGTCTTTTGATGATTTTGCAGAAGCTATCACAAGTGCATTGATAAACAGTGATTTCAAACCCGACAAATTACCTCTTCTGATACTTGAAACCGGCAGGGCTTTAATTGATGATGCAGGATTTTTACTTGGTACTGTTATCTCCAATAAACGTCTGTCGGACGGGAAAAGAACCACAATTATTGATGTTGGAGTAAATATTTTATTCACTTCATTCTGGTACGACCATAAAGTAACACCTGCCCAGCCATTTACACAATATACGGAAGATACTGTTTTATATGGTCCTTTATGTATGAATATTGATGTGATAAGGGAAAACGCAAGTCTGCCGCTTCTAAATAAAGGCGACAATATTGTTATACATCATGTAGGTGCCTATAATATGACTCAATGGATGCAGTTCATTACTTTAAGACCAAAAGTAGTGATGATAGATATGGATGGCAAAACTCATATTATCCGCGAGAGCGAAAGTATTGACAGCATAACCTCTTTTGAAAAAGTACCGGAGTATCTGAAAAAGTTTGAATTATAATGGTTGTCAAACTAAAATACATATTCCCTCATTTCATCAATAGCATTTTAAACAGCTATTCACAGGTATTTTTTTCAAATAGCTCAAGATTTGCAGTTATTTTAATTATTGTATCGTTTTTTGATCTTTTTGCCGGTATCAGCGGATTAATTGCGGTTATTGTCTCAAATACAGTTGCTTATCTGGTAGGTTTTAACCGCTTTAATATCAAGTCGGGATATTACGGATTTAACTCATTACTTGTCGGCTTGGGATTGGGTGTTTTTTACCAGCCCGGATTTGAATTTTTTGCTCTTTTGCTTTTTGTTTCCTTATTCACACTTTTTGTAACAATAATGCTTGAGGGTGTGATTGGGAAATACGGTCTGCCTTACTTAAGTATTTCTTTCCTTATCGGGATATGGGTGATAACCCTTGCTTCACGCGAATTTACTTCTCTTACAATCAGCGACAGAGGTATTTATAACCTCAACGAAATGTATATGCTTGGTGGGTTTACAATGGTCAGGATTTACGAATGGTTCAATAATTTAAATCTCCACGAATCAATTACAATATATTTCAGGTCCTTAGGAGCTATATTTTTTCAGTATCATTTATTCGCCGGAATTTTAATTGCAATCGGAATTTTAATTTATTCAAGGATAGCTTTTTTAATATCTTTAGTTGGATTTTTTTCTGCATATTTATTTTACCAATTCATAGGTGCCGACATCGGGGAATTAAATTACGGTTACATCGGTTTCAACTATATACTCACAGCTATTGCAATCGGGGGATTTTTTATTGTGCCGTCAAAATATTCTTTTCTCTGGGTTATCTTGTTAACTCCTTTAATTTCAATCATGATTACAAGCACAAGTGCCTTGTTTTCAATTTTTCAGTTGTCAATTTTTTCATTGCCGTTTAATTTTATTGTTTTAATGTTTTTATACACACTGAAGTTCAGGGAGCGATTTTATAATAAACCCGAAATTGTTACTGTTCAGCAATTTTCACCTGAAAAGAACCTGTATTCACAAACAAATTATAAAGAACGTTTCAGAAACTCAAAGTACATTTCAATCTCCCTGCCTTTCTGGGGCGAATGGAAAGTTACACAAGGACAGGATGATGAGATTACTCACAAAGATGACTGGAAACATGCCTGGGATTTTG
>JAUWSB010000108.1 GCA_030610255.1 Bacteroidota bacterium | reverse complement strand
CAATTGGCTTGGCTGCCCGTGACACACTTCGTCTTGAAATGGGTTTCTGCCTTTACGGAAATGATATAAATGATACAACTTCGCCAATTGAAGCAGGCTTGGCCTGGATAACAAAATTTGTTGACGGCAACGATTTTATTGACCGTGAGCTTTTGGAAAAACAAAAAGAAGAAGGAATTGAACGAAGATTAAGGGCATTTGAAATGATTGACAAAGGAATTCCGCGTCAGCATTATGAAATTTGTGATAAAGATGGCAACATAATCGGTGAAGTTACTTCCGGCACAATGTCTCCGATGCTAAAAATAGGAATAGGTATGGGATATGTAAAAAAAGGATTTACAAAACTTGATACAGAAATTTATATCAAGATCAGAAATAAATTATTAAAGGCAAAAATCATTAAGTTGCCGTTTTATAAGTTTTAAACCTTTTCTTTTGCAAAGCATCTAACTTACTTTTATACTAATTCTTAACAGGCCCATACGGGTAAATTTTGCGAAGTAAAGCTGTTTAGAAGTAGTTATGCGTGCTGAATAGACCTTTAAAGTTTTTGCATTTCTATTCAGCATTAGTATAAACCATAATTAATAAATTTTGGCATTTCAAAGCGATAAGGAAATTCTTGAAATGATCCTTGTTAAGGAATCATGTAATTATGGCTTTAACCTGCTGGTTAGAAAATACCAGAAACAAATTTACTGGCACGTCAGGCGTATTATAATTGACCATGACGACAGTAATGATGTTGTTCAGAATACATTTATAAAAATCTGGAAAAACATTAATAAATTCAGAGAGGAATCCAAACTGTTTACATGGATATATCGCATCGCAACTAATGAGGCATTGAATTTCCTTAAACGTAAACGACAAAAATTATTCATACCTTTGGTTAATGTTGAAGAAAGACTTTCCAATTCGCTTTCAGATGACATCTATTTTATTGGTGATGAAATACAATTAAAACTCCAGAAAGCTATCTTGCAACTCCCTGAAAAACAACGATTGGTTTTTAATATGAAATATTATAATGAAATAAAATATGAAGATATGTCCGAAATTTTAAATACATCTGTAGGAGCTTTAAAGGCTTCTTACCACATTGCTGTAAAAAAAATTGAAAAAATTATTACTGAAAATTAAACTTTTTTCAAACAAATGAATCTTATGTAAAATGAATGATAAAAAAAACATACACAAACAGGTCAATAATGATAATCTTAAAGATTTTGCACCTAATCTTGTAAAATCCTCAAAACAAAATCCTTTTGATGTTCCTGCTAATTATTTTGACGATTTACCCTCTGTTATACAGGAAAGAATAACAGAAAAAAAACTTCAGCATAATTGGATTGGATTTATTTTAAAACCCCAATATGCAATAGCAGCTTCATTAATTATCGTGGCAATAATTTCAGTTGTTTTAATTTTTAAAATGCAAAAACCCGTAAACGAGAACAATTTTTTTACAAATATTTTTTGGGAAGACATACTTGATGAAAACAATTATTTCATTAACAGTCTTGATGAAAATGAATTAATAGCAACACTCATCAATGAAACCGACGATATTAATGATTTGAATCTGTTCAATAATAAATCCACAAACAATAACTATCAGACAAAAAACAACACATCAATCCAATCAGATGATATTATTGAATATTTGATAGAAGAAGATATTAACAATTATGACTTGTATAATTTGTAAATTTTAAATTTAAACCTTAAATATTAATAAAGTATGAAAACAATAAAAATCAATTACAGAAAAACAAATATTTTAATATTATTAATGCTTATAAGTTTTTCATCATATAGCCAGTTTGATTTCGAACAAACGAAACAATTTCAGGAAAAAAAGAAAATGATTGAAGCACAAAAGATTGCTTTTATTACAAACGAGCTTGCTCTGACTCCTGAAGAAGCACAGGTGTTTTGGCCCGTTTATAATAAATTTCAGAAAATAAGAGATGAAGAAGAAAAGATTTTTCGCGAAAACCAAAAGAGTATTATTGATATTAATCTGCTGTCAGACGAAGATGCAGAAATAATAGCTGATAATCACCTCATCCATGCACAAAGAATGCTTGATATTGAAAAACAATATTACACCGAACTTAAAAAAGTGCTGCCAATAAAGAAAGTTATTAAACTTCATCATTCAGAGCAGAGATTTAAAAGATTACTCTTAGAAAAAATTAAGGAAAGAAGAAGAGGGTTTTAATGTATATAAGATTTTAGATTTTAGATTTTAGAATTAAGATTTTAGAATTAAGAATTAAGAATTACGGATTACGAATTCAAACGTCAAACCACAGTGAAATATGCTCCTTCCCTGATGAAATGTTTTCGTACCTTTAATTTCACAGGGCAAGCGTCGCATTTCACGTGGCAGGCATCAAACCCTTGCCCCGTAAGGAAGTTTACCCTGTGAAATGCGAAGCAATATTTAACAGGGTATGACTGTATCGGGGCCAAACTTATAATATTACTCCTTCCACTTCTTATACTCTTCAAGCAGGCTTACTGATGATTCATCAGGCGGAGTGCCAAGGGTTGTTAATTTTAATTCTTTTAATTTATGTGACCAGAATACAACGGGCATATTTTCACCACCATATTCTCCATTTGAACTTTCATAATTTTCGGAATCAATAAAACCACATAAGCTATACATGAATGGCTCTTTCTTGCTAAGCTGGAACAAACGGACGCCTGCCAAATCCAAAAATTCAATTTTTACCTCAGCACACAAAACACCATTCTCTTCAAACAGCCGCTTATCAATGTTTGCAGCATTGGGATAATCCTTTTCAATTTGATCGCCGGTAATATAAGTTGATATCATTTCATCAAAATCTTTAGCCGAAATATCAGCAGTATCATCTTTTATCGATATAAGATTTATATACTTAACTGTAAGAACCCCGGAATTATCACCGGTAAATTTGAAGGTATATTCTTTTTTTTCAAATGTCAGACAACCACTGGCAAATAGTGCAAAAAAAGATAAAGCAATAAGCAAAATTTTTACATTTTTCATGATTTTTGAGTTTTATGTTTTTTTCAAAGATAATAATAATTTATAAATTGTAAATTTGTTTCCTGAAAGTTTTAAAATTTTTTATAAAAATCATCAATTATGAATACATCAGTAGAAATTAGTTATTACCCGCTTAAAGACGAATTTATCCCTTCTGTTCTGGATTTCATCAATAGAATGAAAAATTACAAAAATCTTAATGTAAAATCAAACGGGATGAGCACCCAGGTTTTTGGGAAATATTTTGATGTTATGAATGCCTTAACCGAAGAGATTCACAAATCATTTGAATTACCCCATTCGGTTTTTATTTTAAAAATTGTAAACGCTGACCTTAACATTACCTGATGGACTTTAATCAGTTTTTTGAGATTTTATACAACAATATACTTGACTCAAGTTATCTTGAGATCATTGCAGTGATCTTCGGATTATTAAGTGTTTGGTTTGCAAAAAAAGAAAATATACTGGTTTTTCCCACAGGAATTGTAAGCGTGTTAATTTACGTTTATATTTGTTTTTTTGCCAAGCTTTATGCCGATATGGGCATCAATTTTGTTTATTTTGTGATGAGTATATATGGCTGGTACATGTGGTCAAGAAAGGATGAAAAGAAAAAAGTATTACCTATTTCGTTTTGTTCGGTAAAAGAACATATTATAAATATTGTGATGTTTGTTTTTTTCTTTATTGTTTTAAGCTATGTTTTAAAAAACTATACCGACAGTAATGTTCCAATCTGGGACTCACTAACAACAGCCATTTTTATTGTCGGAATGTGGCTAATGGCTTTGAAAAAAATTGAAAACTGGATCGCATGGATAATTGGAGATATAATATCCATCCCGCTTTATTTTTACAAAGGATTGGTATTTACCAGCTTGCAATTCACAATATTTTTAATTATTGCAGTTTTGGGTTATATTGAATGGAAAAAGAAATTTGAAGAAGGGAGGCAAATTGCTTAAAAGAATTGCTATTACCGGTCCGGAATCAACCGGGAAATCATTACTTGCAAAGCAATTAGCCAAACATTATAATACGGTTTGGGTACCCGAATATGCAAGAGAATATATAAATAATCTGAACAGACCTTATGATCAGGGCGACATTTTAAAGATTGCAAAAGGACAGATAAAAACTGAGAACAAACTGGCTGTAAAAGCCAATAAAATCCTTATCTGCGATACAGAACTTTTAGTTACAAAAATCTGGATAGAACATAAATATAAAAAATGCTATCCCTGGATTTTGGAAACCATAAAAAAACATACTTACGATTTATATTTACTATGTAATATTGACTTGCAATGGCAACCGGATCCGCAAAGAGAACATCCGCAGTTAAGAGATTATTTTTTAAATCTTTTTAAAAATGAATTGATTAACCGTAAATTTAATTTTGATATTGTTTCGGGACAGGGAACTGAAAGATTAAAAAATGCCATCAGAATAATTGATAAGTTTATTAAAAATAATAATTATTTTGCCAATACTAATTAATTTTTCCAATCGTTTAGAAACAAGAAATATACCGATTTATGAAATCTGAAAGCGGGGAAAATAAAATTAAAGTTCTTTACCTTCCACGATGGTATCCGAATAAATACGATCCTATGCCCGGATTGTTCATTGAACGCCACGCTCTTGCAACTCTTAAACATTGTAATATCTCTGTTTTATATGTGCATGCAGATGCCCCACGTGATAGCAAACAAAAAAATGTTAAAAATCCTAAATACGAAATAATTTCATCAGAAAATAACGGTCTTTTTACAATCAGGATTTATTATACAAAATCAAATTGTAAATTTAAACCGTTGGCAGCAATAACAAACACATACCGGTTTATAAACAGTAATATCAAGGGTTTCAGGATTATAACAAAATCTGTTGGCAAAACTGATATTGTACACATACACGTACTAACACGATTGGGCATTATTGCACTTGTAAATAAAATTATAAATGGCACACCTTATTTGATAACCGAACACTGGACACGATATTTACCAACCACCGACACTTATCACGGATTTTTCAGGAAATTGCTTACACGTATTGTAGTTAAAAATGCATCGGCAGTTCTGCCCGTTACCGAAAACTTAAAAAACGCAATGATAAGCTGCGGTTTAAAAAACGATAATTATAAAGTTATTCCAAATGTTGTTGATGTTGATAAATTTTATCCGTCATCAAAGAAAAATAAAAGTAATAAAAAGAAAATTGTCCATCTTTCATGTTTTGCTGATAAACAAAAAAATATTTCAGGGATTTTAAGAGTTATAAAACGGCTCTCGGAACAACGTGACGATTTTGAATGTTATATGATTGGCGATGGTGTGGACTTTGAAGTTCTTAAACATTATTCGGATAAATTAGGATTAACTGATAAATTTGTTTTTTTCGCAGGACTTAAAGAAAATGATGAACTTGTTGAAGCAATGAATGATGCTGATTTTTTGATAATGTTCAGTAATTATGAAAACCTTCCTGTTGTTATTTTAGAAAGTTATTCATGCGGTGTTCCGGTAATTTCAACTAAAGTCGGAGGCATTCACGAACATCTAAATGAAAATCTCGGGCTTTTAGTTAAACCAAAAGATGAAAACGAATTTTATGAAAAAATCAATTTTTTTCTTGATAATTTAAATAAATATAACAAAGATAAAATCCGTAAATATTCGGTTGATCATTTTAGTAATGAGGTTATCGGGCAATCGTTGTACAAAGTTTATAAGCAAATATTAAATAAAAAAACAGATACTTTTTAAAGTATTGATATTTCCTAAGATTATTGGGGATTTGTTAATTTTAAGTTTAAACTTATATCTTTTGATAGGTAAAATCATTAACACATTCGGCACCAGAGTTATGTCAGCAGTTTTCAATTTGTTGATTGCTGTTGTAATATCGCAATTTTTAGGTCCCGATGGTAAAGGACAACAGGGAATAATAATAACTACAATTGCATTTATTCTTGTGTTCTCTAACCTTATCGGTGGTGCTACTTTGGTTTATCTTATTCCGCGACACAAGTTTTCGCTGTTAATTTTACCTTCTTACTTCTGGTCAATAATTATAAGTTTATTTTCATTTTTTATATTAAAAACCACTAATCTAGTTAACAACCAGTTCATTATCAATATTTGTATATTATCAGTTCTTAATTCATATACTTCAATAAACTCTACTATATTAATTGGAAAAGAAAAAATAAAGACAGCAAACTTAATAGCCTTTTTACAACCGTTAATCACTGTTATTTCATTAATTATTTTATTTGTTTTTCTAAAACAAAAAAATATTACATCATACCTGATATCATTATATTTTTCGTTTGGTATTACGTTCTTAGTAAGCTTATTTTACATAAACAAATATTTTGACACATTCAAATTCCATACTTTACGCGAATATTTAATTGTAATAAAAGATTTAGGAAAATACGGTTTATTAAATCAATTAGCACATATTTTTCAGTTATTAAGCTTTCGTTTAAGTTATTACTGGCTCGATCATTTTTTCGGTGAATCAAGTGTTGGAGTATATTCAAACGGTGCATCACTAATTGAGTCGGTGTGGCTTATCAGCAAAAGTATTTCACTTGTTCAATATGCCCGGATTGCCAATACCGAAGATATAAAATATTCGCAAAAACTCACCATTAATCTTACCAAGCTTAGTATTACTTTCAGTTTATTGCTGATAATTCCGCTAATAGTTCTACCTGCGGGTTTTTATACTTTTGTGTTTGGTGAGGGCTTTGGCTCTGTAAACAAAGTTATCTGGACATTAGCTCCGGGAATCATCTTCTTCAACTTTGCTCTGGTGATCGGACATTATTTTTCCGGGACAGGCAAATACTACATAAATACAATATCTTCGTTAACCGGACTGGTGGTTTCAATTGTGCTTTTCTCCATTATGATACCTCTGTATAACAATATCGGAGCAGGAATTGCAACAAGCATATCTTATATTGTTACATCAATTATGGTATTGATATTCTTCTTGAAAGAATCAAAAGTTAATCCAAAACAATTTTATCCGACAAAAACCGATTTTAGGATTCTTATTTCTGAAATAAAAAAAATTTTTTTACATAAATAGTGTTTGCAAGAAAACGGGTATTAAAGTACTTTCTTGATTTTTTTTGTCTTTAATGAAACCTCAAAATATTTATCAGGTTTTGCAGGAGTTTCTAATGTTTTACCTTCTAACTTTTTATTCATAAAAACAGCAGATAAGGTATTTGAGACATGATAAATATTTTTATGAATTTCAGGGGAAGTTCCGTCAAGAATACCGGCTAAAACCTCATATCTGATTGTTTCGGGATTATAAGCATAATCGTGCCAGACAACAATAGAATTATCATGAGTTAAAAATTCAAATACTTTTTTTGTATCATTTTTCACTAAATCATAATGATGGTCACCATCAATAAAAATCAAATCAAATTTTTTGTTTAGTCTTGCAAAATCATAAGCTTTGGAATTGCCTTTAAGGTGGATAATATTTGAGATATTCTTTGAAAAGAAATCATGTTGGTTGATATAATCTTCAGTCAGCCCCGATCTTTTCATTTCTTCTTCCGGTAAATTCAGGGTGTAACATTCCTTAGCCACAGATGCAACATTGACAATGGTTTCGCCACGCCACGTTCCAATTTCAAAGAATTTGCAATCTTTGATCTGTGCAGCTAATTTTGTTAACAAGGCAATATCTGTTGGTAATGAACTTCCATCAAGGAATCCGAATAATTTCACGGTTTCGGAAAATTCAGGAAACAATTCAGTTATATTTACAACAGGCAGGCCTGCCTGTAAATTGTAATTCCTATTAACATAATTCTTCCAAACATTATTATCATTCAGAACATTATTCAGTAAAACAGGCTTTTTTAATATCAGCGAAACTGCTTTGAAAAATTTATTGAATTTACCCATCACAATTAATTGATTAGTTACCCTATTTCTTT
>JAUWSB010000236.1 GCA_030610255.1 Bacteroidota bacterium | reverse complement strand
GGAACAAAAGCCCTCATTATAAATTTTATCAATAACAGCTTTATCAACATCTTCAATAACCGATTTCCCTGAATATAATGAATCTACATCTTTAATTTTGCCGGTTTCAAAATCTTCAGCCGGAATACTCAATGATTTAGCTTTAATCCTGAGATTAATATCCTTGGTTACAAGAATAACTTTTTTATCGGGGTTTTCTTCAATTAAGACTAAAGCTGCATTTAATATCCGGTGGTCGGGTTTATTTTCACCAAATATTTTCCGGGCATCCATTTCACTTTGCTCATTCATAATAACTTTAAACCTTCCTTTTTCAGCTCCATTCAGCGAAATCCAGTTTTGTAAAGTAAATTTTCCGGAAAGCCTGTCCATTATGCGAATGAACTCCCTTGCTTCAAAATTTATCGTATCATTACCTTTTTTAAAATTATCCAACTCCTCTAAAACTGTTATTGGAATTGCCACATCATTATCTTCAAAACTGTTGATTGCATCGTGATTATAAAGAATTACCGATGTGTCAAGAACAAATATTTTTTTCTGTTTTGATTTTCTTTTTGCCATTATATGTTATTTATTAAATACGTTTTGAACTGTAAAATTAAGCAATTCTTAAATCTCAATCCATAATTTTATTTAATTTAATTCTAATTATGGGTATTTAATTATCTTTGTTAAATACTTTTCAAAATTTAATCAATCAAAAATATTATGCCCGAAACAAAAAAACTTTTCCTGCTTGATGCAATGGCACTGATTTACCGTGCTTATTTTGCATTAAACAAAAATCCAAGAATTAACTCCAAAGGATTAAATACCTCTGCGATTCTTGGTTTTGCAAATTCTCTTTATGATGTTATAAAAAATGAAAAGCCTACACATATCGGGGTTGCTTTTGATTCTATCGTTCCAACGATTCGTCATGAAGAATATATTGAGTACAAAGCTAACCGTTTAGCAACGCCCGAAGATATTTCAATAGCTATTCCCTATATCAAAAAATTGATTGAAGCATTTAATATCCCGATTTTGTATGTTGATAGCTATGAAGCCGATGATATTATCGGAACAATATCAAAAAAAGCCGAATATAAAGGATATACAACATATATGGTTACTTCCGATAAAGATTTCGGGCAGTTAGTTTCAAAACATATTTTAATGTATAAACCTGCCCGCATGGGCAATAAACCTGAAATTCTCGGAGTACCTGATATTTGTAAGAAATACGGTATTAGACGCCCTGAACAGCTTATTGATATTTTAGGATTATGGGGCGATGCTTCCGACAACATTCCCGGTGTGCCCGGTATTGGTGAAAAAACCGCCTCAAAATTAATTGTCGAATTTGATAATATTGAAAACTTGCTTCAAAATACCGACAAGCTCAAAGGTAAACTTAAAGAAAATCTTGAAAACTTTAGTCAACAAGCATTATTATCAAAAAATCTTGCCACAATAATTCTTGACGTTCCAATTGATTTTAATGAAGAACAATTAGAAATTATAGAACCAGATAAAACTGCCTTAAAACATCTTTTTGATGAACTTGAATTCAGACAATTTGCAAAAAGAGTATTTACTGATTTATCTTTAAAAAAATTTGAAAATCAACAGCTACAGTCAAATTTATTTTCTGATATTACTGATAAGGAAACTGAAAAGGAACTTTTAACTGAAAAGACAACTATAAGTAATACTGAGCATAATTATTTTTTAATTGACACGGCAGAAAAACAAAAGGAATTGATAGTAAAACTGAGTCAGCAAAAATCCTTTTGTTTTGATACAGAAACCACAGGACTTGATGCTAATAATTCGGAATTAGTTGGAATATCCTTTTCTTTCAAACCAAAAGAAGCTTATTATGTTCCTCTTCCTGAAAATTATAATGATTGCCAACAAATTGTAAATGAATTTAAAAGTGTTTTACAAAATCCGGAAATTGAAAAAATCGGGCAAAACCTTAAATTTGATATTTCAATTTTAAAATGGTATGATATAAATATAAAAGGCAAGATGTTTGACACAATGCTTGCACATTATCTTATCCAGCCCGATTTACGGCATAATATGGATTTTTTGGCTGAAACTTATTTAAACTATAAACCTGTTTCAATAGAATCGCTGATTGGCAAAAAAGGGGAAAATCAGTTAAGTATTCTCACGGTTGACCCGGAAATTTTAAAAGATTATGCCTGTGAAGATGCTGATATAACTTTGCAGCTTCGCCATGTTTTTGAGCCAATGCTTAAAGAAACAAAAACATTAAAATTATTTGAAGATATTGAAATTCCGCTTGTGCCTGTGCTTTCATCCATGGAAGCCGAAGGAGTTAAATTAGAT
>JAUWSB010000070.1 GCA_030610255.1 Bacteroidota bacterium | reverse complement strand
TTAAAATTAACATAAAACATAACAATGCTGATAAAAACTTATGGTAGTGCCATAATCGGGGTTAATGCGATAATCATAACTGTTGAAGTGAATATTGATAAGGGTATCCAGTTTTTTATGGTAGGTTTGCCTGATAGTGCTGTTAAAGAAAGCCATCAGCGTATTGAAGCTGCGTTGGGAAATAACGGTTACAAAATTCCCGGGAAAAAAATAGTAATAAACATGGCTCCGGCAGATATCCGTAAAGAGGGCTCGGCCTACGACCTTACTATTGCAGTTGGTATTCTTGCAGCTTCCGATCAAATTAAGTCAGAAAAGGTTGGTGATTATGTTATTATGGGCGAGCTTTCATTAGACGGCGGATTACAACCGATAAAAGGTTCACTGCCAATTGCTATTGAAGCAAGACAGGAGGGTTTTAAAGGATTTATCCTGCCAAAGGAAAATGCAAGAGAAGCTGCTATTGTCAATGATATTAAAGTATATGGGGTTGAAAACATTAAACAGGTCATTGATTATTTTAATGAAGAAATTACACTTGAGCCAACGATAATCAATACCAGGGATGAATTTTACTCTCGGTTAAATGATTATGAGTTTGATTTCTCAGATGTAAAAGGACAGGAAAACATAAAAAGATCGCTGGAAATCGCTGCTGCCGGTGGGCATAATGTTATATTGATAGGTCCTCCCGGCTCAGGGAAAACCATGCTGGCAAAACGTATGCCGTCTATCCTGCCACCTTTGAATTTGCATGAAGCACTGGAAACAACAAAAATTCATTCAGTTGCAGGCAAAATGGGCAGGAATACATCTTTGATTTCTGTGCGCCCTTTTCGCTCTCCGCATCATACCATAAGTGACGCAGGACTTGTTGGAGGTGGATCTTTTCCTCAGCCGGGCGAAATATCACTGGCTCAAAACGGTGTATTGTTTTTAGATGAATTGCCCGAATTTAAACGAACTGTTCTTGAAGTAATGCGACAACCTATGGAAGACAGGGTTGTAACAATTTCAAGGGCAAGAATTTCGATTGAATATCCGGCAAGTTTTATGTTGATTGCTGCTATGAATCCTTGTCCTTGCGGATATTACAACCATCCTGATCACGAATGTGTATGCGGACCGGGAATCGTCCAGAAATACCTTAATAAAATTTCCGGTCCATTGCTTGACCGCATAGATATTCATGTTGAAGTAGTACCTGTTCCTTTTAAAGAATTAACCGATGCCAGCTCCGGAGAGAAAAGTCAAGTTATAAGAGAACGGGTTGTTGCTGCCAGAAAAATTCAGGAAGAAAGATATAAAGACAATGAAAATATTCATTGTAACGCTCAAATGACGAGTAAACAATTAAGGGCAATTTGTAAAATAAATGAAGCAGGCAATACTTTACTTAAAAATGCAATGGAAAAATTAAGCCTTTCAGCCCGTGCCTACGACAGAATACTTAAAGTTTCGCGCACAATTGCCGACTTTGCAAACAGTCCCGATATTAAAACAGAACATCTTGCCGAAGCCATTCATTACCGTAGCCTGGACAGGGAAAATTGGGGTGCATAGTGCTTTGTCAACCGTTCACAACTTAAATAGCTGATTAAAATTGAGATTTTAGAATTAAAATTTTAGATTTATACTGCAAACCCTGTTGAACAGGCTACACCATTCCATTAGGAGTTATTCGTGTCATGTTATACTATTGCTTTGTAAAAGTTTGTTAAAAAAACAAAATTTTAATGATCAGTTAATGTTTTAATAATACCTAAGCTGTTATAAGTTATTAGTTATAATGCATTATATCTTTATGAAATATATTGCTATCAGTTTATATAAGTTTTATTTGTATCACTATCTCACATATCAAGTATAACGTATAACATTTAACATTTAACATATAACCTATAACTTATAATACCCATCAATACACTGATAGGTAATAATTTTTTAATAATTAAGCTGGATTTACTTATACATTAACTATATTTGCTAATTATGAAAAAAACCGGAATAATATTATTTTTCCTCACATATTTTTTTATAGCTTTAAATTGCGATTTATCAGGGCAGCAATTGTATGATTGTACAATTGGCGAGGATTATAAACTTCCGTCACGCAGTAATATAAGCCGGCTTTTTGCTTATGATGAAAATTTTTATTATTCCCTGCGATTGAATAAAAAGGGCTCTCTAACTTATAATGCCAAAGGCTCAGGAGTTTATGTTGAAAAATTTGACAAAAATCTTAATCATCTCTTTTCCATTGAAATTAACCTTCCTAAATTAAATAACATCAGGAAATTAATTCCAAAGCAATTTTTTGTAGCTAATAACAATTTTGTGATTTTTGCTAATCAATACGACATAAATAATAAAATAGCACAAAGCTTTATACTGTCCTTTGATGAGAACGGAGAAATTACCGGCAAGCCGGAGTTTCTTGGTGAAATAATTGATGTTTCAAAAAAAGACTTTGATGAATCTGACTATTTTACATGTAAGAAATTTAATACCAATAATGGAATCAGGTTTCTTTATAAACAAACATACCCACCGGGCTGGGAAGTAATTACACAAATAAATTATAAATTATTTGACAGTGATTTGAATAAACTCTGGGAAAAACAAATTATAATACCATATAATCCATGGCACTATGAAATCCTGAATATTGTTATGAACAGGTCTGAAGATTTATTTTTTATTGCAAAAATTAAATCCGAAAACGAATTTGATAAATATATTTATAATCTCGGAGTGTTCAATCAGGATTCGGATGAAATACAGTATTATGATTTTAAATTAAAAAATAAGGAAATCACTAAGATAAAGTTAGATATTACACAAAACGGTAAAGTTTATGCTTTCGGTTTTTACAAAGAGCAGGATACAAAGAAAGAAATTGCAGGATTGTATTATTATATTTTCGATTCACAAAAAAGAAATGTAATTATCAATTCTGTTAAAGAGATTTCAAACGAAATTATTTCACAATTTAAAAATTCTGATTTTGGGCATCTGGAACCTGTTGAATTATATTTATCAGAAAATAATCAGGTAATTTTTATCTCAGCTTTTGAATGGACAAAAAAAGAGTTTTTTTCCGATTCGGAAGGTAAATTATATATTCATAATATTTATAATTCGAATGATATTATTGTCTGGGATTTTAATATTGAAGATAATCATATTTGGTCGCAAATTATATATAAGCAGCAAAAATCAAATCATTATCCCAACGAAATTGGTTTTGAAAGTGCATTATCTGGTAATAATATGTTTTTTTTGTTCAACGATAATCCCAAAAATATCGATGTATATGATAATGATAAGATCAAATTGATGAAAAAGAACCATGTTCTCACACTGGCAGCAATTAATCTAGAAAATGGTAAATACTATAAACAAAAGATAATTTGCGAAAAAAACAGGAAAATTAAATTTTATTTCCGTCAGGATTTTTGTTATAAGCAGGGAGATAATTCAATAATAATAATTGGAGAAAGTCATGATTTTTATTTGTCAAAAATTGATTTTAATTAATTTAGTATCTTTTTCGTCGGGATGGTGAGACTCGAACTCACGGCCTCTGGTCCCCCAGACCAGCACGCTAACCAACTGCGCCACATCCCGGATATTTTTTCTGCAAAAGTAATATTTTTTTTCAAATTTGGTATTATAATTAACATTTCAATAAGACATATTGTCATATCTATATATGATTGAAGTTGTGGCATACTTTTAGCGAACAATTTTCTTAAAAAGAAAATATTGTAATTTTGCAAGAAAATAAACCGAATTAAAATGAGTGAAAATATTGAAAAAACAAAATGCCTGATTATTGGTTCCGGTCCGGCAGGATACACAGCAGCGATTTATGCAGCAAGAGCTGATCTAAAACCAATCGTTTACGAGGGTTTACAACCCGGTGGACAATTAACAATAACTACAGAAGTAGACAATTTTCCAGGCTACCCCGAAGGAGCTCAAGGACCTGCAATTATGGAAGACCTAAAAAAACAGGCAAAGCGATTTAATGCTGATATCCGCTTCGGAATGATTACCGAAGTTGATTTTTCAAAAAGACCGTTTAAAGTTACAGCAGATGACGGCAAAATAATTATTGCTGAAACAGTAATAATAGCAACAGGTGCATCAGCAAGATGGTTAGGAATGGAATCCGAACAAAAATTTAATGGCTACGGGGTTTCAGCTTGTGCAACCTGCGACGGATTTTTCTACAAAGGAAAAGATGTTGCAATTGTCGGTGGTGGTGATACTGCTGCTGAAGAAGCAACCTATCTTTCCAAACTCTGCAATAAAGTTTATCTGATTCACCGAAGAGATGAACTGAGAGCTTCAAAAGCAATGCAGAAAAAAATATTTGACACACCGAATATTGAAATAATCTGGGATCATGTACCTAAAGAAATTACCGGTACTGAAGAAGGATTTTCAAAAGCTGTAACAGGTGCTGCTTTAACTAATGTTAAAACCGGTAAAGAAAGAAAAATTGAAATTGACGGATTTTTTGTAGCAATCGGTCATAAACCGAATTCAGATATTTTTAAAGGTCAGATTTATATGAATGAAACAGGCTACATAAAAACAGCACCCGATTCAACAAAAACCAGTGTTGAAGGAGTATTTGCCTGCGGCGATATTCAGGACCATGTTTTCAGACAGGCAGTAACAGCAGCAGGAACCGGTTGTATGGCTGCTATTGAAGCGGAAAGGTTTTTAGGAACTTAAATGGGTATCAGGGAAACAGAAATAAAAAAAGCATCATGGGTTAGCATCTTGGGAAATGCTTTTTTATCAATCATAAAAATTGTAATTGGTTTTATTTCGGGAAGTCTTGCTGTTGTTGGTGATGGGATTGATTCAGCCAGCGATATTATAATTTCGGTAATTACACTTATTACAGCCCGTATAATTTCAAAACCTCCTGATATTAAACACCCATACGGATATGAACGTGCCGATACTATCGCTTCAAAGGTATTGTCATTTATTATTTTCTTTGCAGGCATACAGTTGGCAATTTCAACAATTTCAAAATTAATTGAAAATACGCCTCAGGAAATCCCGTCAATAATTGCTATATATGTAACGCTTATCTCAATTGCAGGTAAATTATTATTATCTCTTTATCAGTTCAGAATAGGCAAAAAAACAAAAAGCTCAATGTTGCTTGCCAATGCCAAAAACATGCAAAATGATGTTATTATTTCAGTTGCGGTTCTTGTCGGGTTAATTTTCACATTTGTTTTAAAAATTCCTGCCTTTGATACAATAATCGCCTTAGCTGTTAGTGTGTGGATTATGTTTACAGCCTATAAAATATTTATGCAGTCAAATACCGAACTTATGGATGGCATAAAAGATCCGACGATTTACAATAAAATTTTTGAAGCGGTTTCAGAAGTTAAAGGAGTTTTTAATCCTCATAAGGTAAGATTACGTAAAATAGGACATAATTATATAGTTGAAATTGATATTGAAGTTGACGGTAATTTAAGTGTGAACGAATCTCATAAAATTGCCCATCTTGTTGAAAAAAGCATAAAACATAAAATTGAAAATATTTACGATATTTTGATTCACATTGAACCTTACGGTTCTACTGATAAAGATGAAAAATATGGAGTTTCTGATAAAGACCTTATTGGGATGTAATTGATGTTAAGAAGTCCGTCTATAAAAAACCGAAAGTTTAAATAAATATTAAAAATGACAAATGACATCCCGAAAGCTTTCGGGACCAAATTTCAAATAAATTCCAATTTTCAAAATTCAATGACCAAAACAATTTCAAAGCTGTTTTGAACCTTTGGTCATTGATATTTGGAATTTATTTGTTATTTGTTATTTGTTATTTGTTATTTGGTGCTTTAATTCGTAATTTGTTTGAATTTATTGACTGTCACTATATAATCCGGAGTAGTCCAAATAGTAACGGTATATTTCAATTTAGATTAAATTTTTCAACTCTTTAGTAGTTTGGTTTTCAATGGGTTTAATAACTTTTCTAATAACTATTTCAATGTAAATACAAATCCGGCCATTTTATCTGATTTTCATTTTTTATCTTTGCGGTTGTATTGAAAATAAAATTAATATATCCGGATAATGATATTATTTTTCAAAGGTTCAAAAAATATTTATTACGCAGTTGACTCAAATAAAAAAATCAACAATGCCGATAATAAAAAACTTTCATGGTTATTTGGAAATGCAGTGTATCTTGATAAAAATTTTTTAAAAGGGTATTTTATCGGGCCTCGAAAAGAAATGATAACACCATGGAGTACGAATGCCGTTGAAATAACCCAGAACATGGGAATTCAGGGTGTTGAAAGAATTGAGGAATTCCAGAAAACAGAAAATAAAAATACCCCCTTTGATCCGATGCTTCAGGCATTTTACAAATATCTTACTCAGGATATATTTACTATTGACAAAAAACCCGACCCGACAATTTATATCAAAAATATTAATGAGTACAATAAACAGGAAGGTCTTGCTTTAAGTGATGATGAAATTCTTTATTTGAATGAAATTTGTGACAAAATCGGAAGAAAATTAACTGACAGCGAAGTTTATGGATTTGCCCAGGTAAATTCAGAACATTGCCGGCATAAAATTTTTAACGGTACATTTATCATTAACGGAAAAGCAAAAAAAGATTCATTATTTACTTTGATCAAAAAAACTTCCAAAACAAACCCAAATAAATTAGTTTCAGCTTATAAAGACAATGTAGCCTTTATTCTTGGTCCTAAAGTTGAACAGTTTGCCCCCGAAACTCAGGATAAAGCTGATTTTTTCATTGTAAAAGATATTGACACTGTAATTTCGTTAAAAGCTGAAACACATAATTTCCCTACAACTGTTGAACCTTTTAACGGAGCATCAACCGGAACCGGAGGTGAAATCAGAGACAGGATGGCAGGTGGAAAAGGAAGTATCCCAATGGCAGGTACAGCCGTTTATATGACATCATACCCAAGATTGGAAAATAACAGGTTATGGGAAGGAAAAACAACACCCAGAAAATGGTTGTATCAAACACCTGAGGAAATTCTTATCAAAGCCTCAAACGGTGCAAGTGATTTCGGGAATAAATTCGGACAACCTCTTATCTGTGGCAGCCTTCTTACTTTTGAGTATTTCACAAATAATAAAAAATACGGATACGACAAGGTTATTATGCTTGCAGGAGGAATCGGCTTTGGGAAGAAAGAAGACAGTCTTAAAGATATTCCCGAAAAAGGAGATATTATTGTGGTTCTCGGAGGTGATAATTACAGGATCGGTATGGGCGGCGGTGCTGTTTCTTCCGTTGCCACAGGCGAATATGGAAATGCCATTGAACTGAATGCAGTACAAAGAGCTAACCCCGAAATGCAAAAAAGAGTGATGAATGCAATTCGGGCTCTTACCGAAGCTAAAAAAAACACAATCATATCTATTCATGACCATGGTGCAGGTGGTCATCTTAATTGCCTTTCGGAGTTGGTTGAAGAAAAAGGAGGAACAATAGATATTAATAAATTGCCGATAGGAGATACAACTTTATCTGCTAAAGAAATCATTGGTAATGAATCGCAGGAAAGAATGGGACTGGTTTTGAAAAAAGAAGATTACAACCTCCTGAATAATATTGCTGAACGTGAAAGAGCCCCCATTTATGCTGTTGGTAAAATTACAGGTGATAAAATTTTTAAAATTGAAGATAAAAAAAACGAACCTCCTATTGATCTTAAACTTGAGTATTTGTTCGGTAAACCGCCGAAAACAGTTATTATTGATAAAACTGTTGAAAATAATTTTGAGCGGATATCTTACAATAAATCAAATATTTATGAATATCTGAAAAATGTTTTACAATTAGAAGCGGTTGCATGCAAAGACTGGCTGACCAACAAAGTGGACCGTTCGGTTACTGGTAAGGTAGCCAAACAGCAATGTGCAGGAACTGTCCAGTTACCATTAAATAATTTAGGTGTAGTGGCTTTGGATTATAAGGGAGTAAAAGGCATTGCAACATCAATCGGACATGCTCCGGTCAGTTCTTTGGTTAATCCTGCAAACGGCTCCGTACTTTCAATTGCCGAAGCATTAACAAATATCATCTGGGCACCAATTGAAGATGGTTTAAAAGGAATTTCGCTCAGTGCCAATTGGATGTGGCCATCAAAAAACAATGGTGAAGATGCAAGACTTTATGAGGCAGTTCGGGCTGTCAGCGATTTTGCCTGTGAACTGGGAATAAATATTCCTACCGGCAAAGATTCACTTTCAATGACACAAAAATACAGCAATGGGAATGTGGTTTTTGCACCCGGAACAGTTATTATTTCAGCCGCAGCCGAAGTTAAAAATATTAAAAAAATTATCTCTCCTGTGTTAATAAATAATTTGGACACTTCATTGATATATATTGATTTTTCTAAAGATAAATTTAATCTTGGAGGAAGCAGTTTTTCGCAGGTTATGAATGAATTAGGCAAAACAACGCCAACAGTAAAAGATGCTGAATATTTCAAAAAAACATTTAATGTTGTTCAGGAGCTGATTACAAGAAATAAAATTATTGCAGGACATGATATTTCAGCAGGTGGAATTATCACTACTTTACTTGAAATGACTTTCGGCTCAAATAAAACAGGTTTGGATATTGATTTTTCAGAATTAGATGAAAATGATATTATAAAACTATTATTCAGCGAAAACCCTGGCATTATAATACAAGTAAAGGATAAAGATTTTGTTAATGAATTTTTCAAGAATAATAATATTGATTATCATATCATAGGAAAACCCTGTTCGGAAAGGCTTATTAAATTAAAAAATAATTCTGAAAAATATAATTTTAATATTGATGAATTAAGAGATCTCTGGTTTAAAACATCTTACCTTTTTGATAGAAAACAGTGCAGTGAAAAACTTGCCTTGGAAAGATTTAATAATTATAAAAATCAGGAATTGAAATATAAATTCAACCGTGATTTTTCAGGCAAATTATCACAATATAATATTGATTTTAACCGTCGTAAGCCAACGGGAATAAAAGCGGCAATTATCCGCGAGAAAGGAGTTAACGGTGATCGCGAGATGGCTTACTCAATGTATCTTGCAGGGTTTGATGTTAAAGATGTCCACATGACCGACCTTATTTCGGGAAGAGAAACACTGGAAGATATAAATTTTATTGTATTTGTCGGAGGTTTTTCAAATTCAGATGTGCTTGGCTCTGCAAAAGGGTGGGCAGGTGCATTTCTTTATAACGAAGAAGCAAGAAAAACACTTGAGAATTTTTATGCAAGAAAAGATACTCTAAGTTTAGGAATATGTAATGGTTGTCAGCTAATGGTTGAACTTGATTTGATTTATCCCGACCATGACGAAAAACCCCAAATGCTGTATAATGATTCACATAAATTTGAGTCAGCTTTTATAAATATTGATATTCATAAAAATATTTCAGTTATGTTGAAATCCCTTGAGGGTTCACGACTTGGAATTTGGGTAGCACATGGTGAAGGTAAATTTCATTTTCCTTATGAGGCTGAGTTTATGTATAATATTCCTGTAACTTATAGCTTTAAGAAATATCCCGGAAATCCTAATGGTTCGAAATTTTCGGCAGCAGCAATTTGCTCTGATGATGGCAGACACCTCGCTATGATGCCACATATTGAACGTGCAATATTCCCATGGCAGTGGGCAAATTATCCGGAAAAAAGAAATAATGACGAAATCACACCATGGATAGAAGCTTTTGTAAATGCAAGGGAATGGATTAAAAATAAAATCTCTCGCTGATTACGCAAATGAACGCAGATAATTTTCAGCGAAAATCTGTGATATTTGCGAGATAAATTTAAAACCAACAATGAATAAAATTGTTTTAATCACCGGCGCAACCAGCGGAATCGGCAAAGCCTGTGCTATAAAATTTGCCCAAAACAATTATTACCTTATCATCACAGGAAGGAGAAAAGAAATTTTAAATAAACTTGCTGATGATCTTGTTAGAAAATATAAAGTTGAAGTTTTACCTCTGAACTTTGATGTTAGGGATAGAGAACAAGTAAAAGCTAATATTGATTTACTTCCTGATAGCTGGAAAAAAATTGATGTGCTCATCAACAATGCTGGTCTTGCAGTTGGACTTGACCCAATACAAGAAGGCGACATTGATGACTGGGAACGAATGATTGATACAAACATCAAGGGATTGCTTTATATTTCAAGAGCAATAATGCCGGTCATGATAAAAAACGGCACAGGACATATTATCAATATAGGTTCAATTGCCGGAAGAGAAACCTACCCGAAAGGAAATGTTTATTGTGCCACCAAATATGCTGTCGATTCTTTAACCAAAGGCATGAGAATTGATCTTTTAGAACATGGAATAAAAGTTACACAAATATCTCCCGGTGCAGTTGAAACTGAATTTTCTGTTGTCAGATTTAAAGGAGATAAAGAAGCTGCAGATAAAATTTATAAAAGTTTCTATCCGCTTAAAGCCGAAAACGTTGCTGAAGTTGTTTATTATGTTACAACACTGCCTGAACATGTTAATATTAATGATTTATTAATCATGCCAACCGCCCAGGCAAATGCTGGTAGAATTCATAAAGTTTAATGTTTTGCCAAAGGCATAACTTTGTCTTTAAAATTAAAATTATTATATGATGAAACAGATATTATCTTTATGTTTATTATGTATATTCAGTGTTGGTTTTTCACAGGATAGTGAGTGGCAGACATATTATGAAAAATCAGGTTTTAAAGAAACGCCACAATACAAACAAACCGTTGAATATTGTAAAAAGCTTGCTGATGCAAGCCCATGGATCAAATACGTTAGTTTTGGAGTTAGTCCGCAGGGACGCGAGCTTCCTCTTTTAATCGTTGACCGTAATGGAAATTTTACTCCCTTAAAAGTTCATAAGTCCGGTAATGCTGTTTTATTAATTGAAGCAGGCATCCATCCGGGTGAGATTGACGGGAAAGATGCAGGTTTAATGTTTATCAGAGATATTGCTATTTATAAAAAATATGAGGATTTGCTTGATCATGTTACTATTTTATTCATTCCGATTTTTAATGTTGACGGGCATGAACGTTTTAGTCAATACAACCGTATCAATCAAAACGGACCTAAAGAAATGGGATGGCGCACAACTGCCCAGAACCTGAATTTAAACCGCGATTTTTTAAAAGCCGATACTCCTGAAATGAAAGCATGGCTTAAAATGTTCAATAAATGGCTACCGGATTTTTTTGTTGATATTCATGCTACCGACGGTGCTGATTTTCAATATGTGATGACTTACGCTCTTGAAACTTTAGGGAATATGGATGACGGACTTACTGCTTGGGCAGAACTTGAATATCTGAAAGTGATGGAAGAAGATATGGAAATAGCCGGTTACCCGATATTTCCTTATGTTGCTTTTCGCAGATGGCATGATCCCAAGAGTGGACTTCGTAGCATGTTATCTACTCCAAGATTATCGCAGGGATATTCGGCTATTCAAAATCGTGTCGGGTTTTTAATTGAAAATCACATGCTGAAAGATTACAAAACCCGTGTTTCTGCAACTTATGAGGCACTTGTTATTACTTG
>JAUWSB010000121.1 GCA_030610255.1 Bacteroidota bacterium | reverse complement strand
TTTAAACAAACAAGATGTAGCATCTGTACTTGAAATGAAGGATTGTATGGATGTAGTTGAAAATGCTTTTGCCGAACTTGCAAACGGAACGGCAGTTTTACCTTTACGGACAAATATAAAGCCGCCGGATGGTCTTTCGCTTTATATGCCTGCCTATATCAAAGAAATGAAGGCGCTGGCATGTAAAGTTGTTACCGTTTATAAAAACAATCCGAAAAATTTTAACTTACCTGTTGTAATCGGGAAAGTGCTGCTTCAGGATCCTGACTCCGGAGATGTAATTTGCATAATGGACGGCGGTTATTTAACAGCAGTACGTACCGGAGCTGCAAGCGGTGTGGCAACAAAATATCTTGCAAGGAAAGATAAAGGACAAGTTGCGGGAATTTTCGGAACAGGCGTTCAGGCACGAATGCAATTGTGGGCAGTATGTATTGCAAGAGATATTTCCAAGGCATTGGTTTATGATATTTCTGATGAAGCTGCCGATAAGTTTGTTGTAGATATGAGCAAAAAATTAAACCTTGAAATCATTAAAGTTGATGCTCCTGATAAAGTTTTGGAGGCAGATATAATTTGTACTGCAACCTCATCTGCCACACCAATATTTAATGGAGAAAATGTAAAAGAAGGAACACATATCAATGGTATTGGCAGCCATACACCAAATGCCAGAGAGCTGGATACTGAAATCATTAAACGTTCAAAATTCATCGGTGATTCCAAAGAAGCATGTTTCAGTGAAGCCGGTGATATTATGATACCTTTAGAAGAAGGCGAAATTGAAGAAACACATTTTTATGCTGAATTAGGCGAGATTATTACTGAAAAAATTCCCGCCCGTACTGATGATAAAGAAATAACAATTTTTAAATCAAACGGATTGGCAATACAGGATGTTGCTACAGCCAAGCTAATTTATGATAAAGCTGTTGAAGCAGGAATAGGAGTGGATATTGTAATATAACGGATTAAAATTGAAAAAAGAAGTCTGGAATAGGGGTTCACTTAATAATTATCCCTGAAATCTTTTTTCTTTGTCAGTTTTAAATCCTGTAATATTGATGATTTGATATTGAGTGAAAAATTCCAGCTTTTTTGAACTCCCATTGGTATCCAGTTGAACCGCATCTGCCAGCAATGTAAATCACGGTAAATATTAATTGAAGTATAAGATAATTTACCGGTTTCAAAATCATAACCCGACCTGAAACCTATTTTCCATTTGGGTGTAATACTTATATCACCACTAAAACCAAGAGTTTGAACCAATGTTTCTTCTTTTGATTTTTCGTAATTTATATATTTGTTTCTATTAGTGTATCTGACATTGTAATTTATGTTCAAGCTCCAGGGTACGTCCCAATCAACATATTGATCTTGGTTTTCAGTTATTTCAGATATTTCTTCCCTTGTTCCTTTATCTGAGGTTTTTTGTTTTTTTAATTTTTGGGAGTTTAGGTTCAGATTTAGTCCAAGGTTCCATGTTGTATTATCAAGCCGTAACAATCTTCTGTTTTCGGTCCATTCAAAACGGTTAAGGTTTTTTGTCCCTGCTGAATCAAGAATATACGGGTCCCATGAACTTGAATATGTTATATTCAGATTTTTAAATAACCGTGTTCGTCCGCTCATTGAAACTCTTGACCAGTTTAAAGAATCTTTTGCCAGATCATAAGAAGAGGAAATTGTGAAATTATCAATCAGTACGATTTTTTTCATTCCGGTTATTGTATCTTTTTTTGATCTTACTTTAATTTCAAGATTATTGCTTAAACTAAAGTTTATCCTGCCTGATTTTTGTCCGGGCGGTTTACCGTAAATAGCTCCTTCAAATACTGAATAATCAACTTCTCTTCCATTGGTGTCAATGTAATAATCATAATATCCCCATACCGGATTGCCAAAATCAGGGGTATATGAAAAACTGACTGTTGGTGTTAAAACATGACGAATTGCCCTGACAGGTCCTTTTTTAAAGGAAACCATTCCATATAATTTTGTAGTAAGTGATGATGACAAACTGAAATCAAAAGCATTTCTGAATCCCGGAATTGTATCGATTATTTCTTCACCGATATAATAAGTGGTATCACTTGTCCAGACAGTATCGTTTGACCAGTATTTCCTGATGCTTTTAAAATACATCCTGTCGGTAATATTTATTGAGTTTGTCAGATTTAAATATTTTAAAACTTTAATAGAACTACTTATTGGAACGGAATGTTTAATGCCATTTTGCATTTGTGAAAGTGCTTCGGATGTAAATAATAATGAATCTGTGATATTGATAGTATTTTTTGCATTCATGGTATAATTCATACTAATATTTTCATACCATTTTAATTGCCCGGCTTTTGCTTTTTTCCTTAAAGGGTAAAACCGGTTAACGGAAAAAGATAATTCTGGCAAAGTTATGTTAACCTTTTTCGTTCCGGTGTTCTGGCTGTGGCTGCCATTGACTGTTAAAAAATATTTTCCTGCCCAGTTTGTCTGATAGGCAACACTTGACTGAAAAGTATTTGATAAAAAAACTTCGGTGCTTGTAGGATTATATTTATTATATTGATTGCTGACAATATTAACATTTGCTGAAAATTTGCTGTTTGGTCTTGCTTTTGGATCCTGGCTATGAATCCATCTAACAGCAAAATCATTACTTTTTTGATAATCTAAAGAACCTTTATCACCAACAAGGTTTATTGCGTAAGTCATGTTAAATGAACCGCGGAATTTATATCTTTTAACATAGTTCATATATGGGTTTACTGCCCAGCTACCTCTTGTGTAAATATCGCCTGTTAATTTAAAATCCAAATGATCGCTGATAGCCCAATAATAACCACCATCTTCAAAATAAAATCCGCGGTTTGCAGATTCACCGTAAGTGGGAATTAAAACTCCCGAACGTTGGCCGGTTTTATTCGGGAATAATCCGAAAGGAATAAAGAGCGGTGTGGACACGCCTTCAATAACCAAATGTGCAGGGCCTGTTATGATTTTTTTGCCGGGAATAACCTTTGATTTATTAAACCTGAACTCAAAATGCGGATGCTCTTCGTTGCTACATGTTGTATATGAACCGTATTTAACATTGATTTCATCGTTCTCCATTTTCTTTATGATCTTACCATGTAAATAACCGTCGCCATCTTGAGTAAAAACTTTTGTAATTAATCCTTTTTTTGTTTCATAATTATATTTCATTGTACGCGACTTATAACTTTGGCTGTTCTCAGTAAAAACCGGTGACCCCACTATTTTACCTGTTGAATCTTTTACACCTTCTGCAAAAGCTATACTTTTTTCAAATTCAATTTTAATATAAGCAGCTTTTAAATTAATTTTATCATAATTAATTTCAGCATTATTATATAAAAAAACTTCCTGATTTTTTACATCAAAACGGATGGAATCGTTTGAACTGTATTCAACTTTTGATTTAATTGCAGCACTTGTTTTCTGAACTTCCAATGTGTCAACAGTCAATGTATCAACAACTAACGTATCAACTTGTAATAACAAGGTGTCGTTTACGTTTTTATAAATAGTGTCTTGTGCATTTACAAAAAAATTACACAAAAAAACAACTAGAAATATAAATGACGTTCTCAACGATTGGATTGTTAATAATTTGTCAAACAATTTATTAAAATACTATTTTGTTTAGTATTATTTTTGTATGGAATCAATAATTTAATGATTTTTCCAAAAAATCAGTGTCAAATCTAATCAAAAAAATCATTATACGTGAAACGATTTGTTTTAAAATTTGTTTTAATAACTTTTATCTTCTTAAATGGTTTTAATGCCTTTACTCAAAACAACGCCATAGTGAGAAAGGTTGTAATTGATGCCGGTCATGGAGGAAGAGACCCGGGAGCTTTAGGAAAAAAGTCAAAAGAAAAGGATATTGCGTTATCCATCGCCCTGAAAACAGGTAGTTATATTGAAAAGAATTTACCTGATGTTGAGGTGATCTATACTCGAAAAACCGACAAATTTGTTGAACTTTATAAAAGAGCCAAAATAGCAAATCAAAATAATGCCGATCTTTTTATTTCAATTCATTGTAATGCAAATAACTCATCAAAAATATACGGAACCGAAACTTATGTAATGGGATTGCACAAAAGTCAGGCAAACCTTGAAGTTGCAAAAGCTGAAAATGCATCAATTTTAAAAGAAGAAAACATATCTGACGAATACGAAGGATTTGATCCGAATTCTCCGGAAGCATATATAATTTTTACTCTTTATCAGGATGCCTTTTTAGAACAAAGTATTAATATTGCTTCAAAAGTTCAAAAGCAGTTTAAGGAAAGAGTAGGATTAAAAGACAGGGGCGTTCTTCAGGCAGGCTTTTGGGTTTTATACAAAACAACAATGCCCGGAATTTTAATTGAAACCGGCTATCTAAGTAATCCGAAAGATGAAAAATTTTTAAACTCAAAAGACGGACAAGTATTTATAGCTTCTGCAATTTACAGGGCTTTTAAAGAATATAAGAAAGAAATTGAAGCATATAATAAGCCCTCACAGCCAATCGTTAGTAATGTACGGAAAAAAAATCCTGATGAATCAAATAAGAAAAAAAATTATAAAGATTCTGAAAATAAGCCTTTTGATCCGGGAGTAGTATTTTGTGTTCAGATTAAATCTTCAAAAAAAGAAATAAAATTAAATGCAAAGGAATTTAAGGGATTGGAAGATGTTCGGAAATACTTTCATAATAGCTTATATAAGTATATTGTTGGAAACGAAAAATCATTAAAAAGTGCCAACGAATTGAAAAAGAAAGTTAAAAATAAAGGATTCAAAGACGCTTTTGTGGTTGCTTTTTTTAACAGCGAAAGGATTTCAATAACAAAAGCTAAAAAGTTATTAAAAAAAATAGGTTCTATAAACTAAAAAATAATATTATATTTGTATAAAATTAAATTTTAAGGTTTTGAAATTATCACGAGAATTTATAGTCGGAATAGTTTTTATTGTGGCGATTGCCCTTTTTATCTGGGGGTATAATTACCTGAAGGGTTGGGATGTTTTTACAAAACAAAAATCATTTTTCGGAATTTATAATCAGATAAATGGTTTAATGAAAGCCAATCCTGTTTCAATTAATGGGCTTAATGTGGGGCAGGTGAAAAATTTGTATTTTGAAGACAATCATTCAGGACGTATAGTGGTTGAGATAGTAGTAACTTCAGATTTCCCAATCCCTGTAAATTCTATTGCAAAAATCTACAGCTCCGACATTATGGGTTCAAAAGCAATTGAAATCGTTTTGGGAAATTCAACAGTAATTGCAGTTGCCGGTGACACTTTGCTTACTTCTATTGAAGCCGGCTTAAAAGAAGAAGTGAACAGGCAGGTACAGCCGATAAAAAAGAAAGCAGAAGATTTATTGGCTACTATTGACTCGGCAGTTACGGTTATTAGTGAAATTTTTAATGAAAATGCTCGTAGAAATCTTGCACAAAGTTTCGAAAGTATTAAAAATACACTTGAAGCTATTCAAAGTGCTTCTTATGAAATTGATACTTTGGTTACAGTTGAAAGAAACCGGCTTGCTGACATATTAACTAATATTGAATCAATTACCAGAAATCTTGATAAAAATAAAGACAACATCAATAATATCATCTCAAATTTTTCTGCTATCAGCGATACACTGGCAAAAGCTGAAATCCCCAAAACATTTAATAATGCCAATATTGCACTGAAAAATATTGCAGAGATTGCTGATAAAATTAATAAAGGTGAAGGTACAATAGGTATGTTAATTCATAACGACAGTTTGTATTATCAACTTGAAAAATCAGCAGCCGACCTTAACAAATTACTTGAAGATATCAGAAACAATCCCAAGAAATATGTTAGATTCTCGCTATTTTAAGTTACTATATTATTCTTAAAAATAGTTTAAAATTAAAAACCAACTTCGGTGGGATATTGCGAATAATTACGGGATTACGAGTTACGAATTACGAATTATGAGAATTATAAACACGTAATCCGTAAACCGTAATTCGTAAAATACATTTTAATAAATATCGTTAATATGTTATCAATAAAAGCCTTTTTAAGAAGCTAATAAAACACATCCATCTTATTTCTCGGTCTTTTCTCTTCAAGCCATTTAAAGCCTTTCAGTATGATGTCTTTTGGTGATAAGTCCTTTTCAGGAAAAAGTGTTTCTTTGGGTAAGTCAATATAGGTGATGGTTTTCATTTTCTTGTCTTCTAAAAAAATCAGAATTTTACTTGAAACTGCCTTATTTATGCCAATAAGTTCACCATTTTCTTCACGAACAAAATATATTGTCTGAGAGTTTCCGTCAACCGTTATTTTTTTCAATACGTTGTCAGTAAAATAAGCTACCATGTTTTTTCCTTTTATCTGATTAAAAGTAGCAGTATCATCCCGTGAAATTATAAAAGATGAATTAAACAAAGCCATAGTATCAATTTCATTATTTGCAATAACAATTTTAATTGAATCGGCAGTTAGCTGATTACTATCCGACCATAATACCGGCTCATTATATAAAGTAATTGTAGAATCTTTAAAATTATAAACCAGCGAGTCGCATAATCCCTGGATATCCTCACGATAGAATTTTGCTTTATTAAAAGCAAATAAAATTTTTGCTTTATGAGCAGTATCAAAAACGATTTTCAAAGTGTCGGCATGTAAAAATAAAGAATCATTATTATCAATTGTAATTGCCAATGCACTGTCGGTAACGAATGCAAAACCCTTGTTTTTTTGATATTCAGCTAAATTTCCTTTCACAACCACATCCTGTAATGTATCAATCAAAACAACATTATTTATGGCTAAACCGTACCCTTTTGTTTTATCATAATAAATTGTGTCGCCGATAATGATTTGTTCGTTGTGCTGTATGAATACATTTTTTTTCAAACGTGTAATGTTAAACTGTGTATCATACCATCCATCCTCGCAGTATATCGAATCTTCATCACCTTTAATTGTAGTTGGTCCGTAAAAATAGGAAGTTTCTGTTTCGGTATTGTACATCAGTGTGTCAGAATTCATAATATAATCAGGGTTTATTAAAACCACGCTGTCTTTAAAAAAGAACTCTTTCTGACTTGTATAATAATACCCGATAACACTTGTAAGCTGGTTTTCTTTATCAACAATTTTTCCTCCGGTATTATAGAAAGCAATTTGTGTGTTTCTGTTATAGAAAAGATGTTCTGTTGTCAGGGTAGCTTTATTGTCAATAAGTTTAACATTGTAAAATAATTCTGCAATTCTTGAATTTCCATTATAATTTAATATATCGCCGAAAATTTCCACAGAATCGTTTACAATAATATGAACATTACTGAATGCGTCAAAGTTGTTGGTTCCTTTATAAAGATAGGCGCTGTCGCAATAAAAAATTGTGTTGTCGTGCTTTAATATTACATCTCCTATTAATCTGTTTAATTCTTTCCCATCTGTTTTAAC
>JAUWSB010000149.1 GCA_030610255.1 Bacteroidota bacterium | reverse complement strand
TGGAATTCATCACTCTCAAAAATATAATTGGAAAAATATAACAATGCATCTGCAAATGTGGCAGTTAATTGTTTTTGCATCTTATTTACACAATATTTATAGTGGGATACAATACCCTGGCTTAAAGTTTTTATTAATTCGAGAGCAAACTTTCCATTGTTCTGAATTAAATATTTATAGCCTGAATATTCAATAAAACAGGCTACGGTATCACTCAGGGCAGTTACCGAATAACTATGGATTTTATTGGAAAATACATCTGGAACGCCAACATAAAGAGGCCCTTTGTCTATTTTCAATATTTCATCTTTGTGTATAGGCCCGGTTAAATGTAATTTAACTATTCCGGATTTTACAAAAATGATGTTTTGTGTAAATGTGCCTTGTTTTATTATCCTTTCACCCTTGTGAAAGAAAATTTCCGTACTGTTATTACACAATATCTCCAGTTCTTCCTCATCCAGGTTGTAAACCGTGCTTGATTTTACAGCACAATCTTTACATGGATTATCATTGTTGATCTCTCTCATTTCTTTATTAGATAATAGAGGGCTAAATTACATATTAAATATAATACTAAAATATAATAAATGTGAATATTCCTAATATAATCATGTTAAGTATATTTCATTTAACTGAAATAAAAAATGCATCATTAAGAACCTTATCATGCGCCATTTTTTTTGGTTTAAAGAAAATATGAAACTTACTTTGTTAATTAATTAACAGTAAAAACAGAAGCAATTTTAAATACTTAAATCATGGATACGAAAATTAATGAAACATTAGACTGTAAAGGACTTTCATGCCCTATGCCAATGATGAAATTAGCCAAAACAATGAAAGGTATGAAGTCGGAAGAAGTACTGGAAATGTTAGGGACAGATCCTGGGACAAAATCAGATCTACCCCGATGGTGTGATAAAAGCGGTAATACTTTGTTGGATGAAAGCGAATTGGCAGGTGGGGTTTTTCGTTTTCTAATACAGAAGAAATAGGAGGTAGGAATGTCGGAAAACAACAAAGAAACGGGCGCATTAGGCCAGTTATATAAGACATTTTTTGCAAAACACTGGCCCGTATGGGTCGGAGGAATAGTACTTGGCACGTTGAATATTCTGCTTTTTGCAATAAAAAGCCCCTGGGGAGCAAGTGGTGGAATAAACAACTGGGGTGAAAATGTATATAAGCTTATAGGAATTTTCGGTTTGGAAAACGCAAAGCCAACAGGTGCGAGCTTTTATGGTATGCTATGCGTTTTTCTTGTGATTGGATCATTTATAGGCGCTCTTTTATCAAAGGAATTTGCATTAAGGATTCCTCCAAAAGGAGAATTAATTAAAGGATTTATCGGAGGAAGCCTGATGGCGCTGGGCGCAACCTTTGGTATAGGCTGTACAATTAGTGCCTTTTTTAGTGGTATGCCGGCTTTGTCGGGTGGTGCAATAATCTTTACCATCGGTTTGTTTCTTGGAGTTATTGTCGCTTTAAAATACCTTATGTGGGAAATGGAAAAATTTCCGGGATTCAGCAGCGGGAAGAGTTATAATTTCCTGGCCGGTACAGGTAAAAGTGGTATTTGGCAAAAATGGGCGGGCTGGATAGTACTGATAATAACTTTTATAATCGCATACCAATATTCAGGTGGTAATAAAATAATGACCTGGTTTATTATAATAGGTATGCTTATGGGGTTAATAAGTCAACGGTCAAGATTTTGTATTGTAAAAGCTTTCCGCGATCCTTTTATGACAGGCGAAGCAGATGGCTCTGTAGGAGTAATGGCAGGTATATTTATCGGCTTATTCGGATTTACCATAATAAAATATTTTGGTATTGGCGTGGGAGATATTGCGCTTCGTACAAGGGAAATGACATGGGTCTTCCCTCATTTTTTCTTTAGGGCAGCAATCGGAGGTTTTATTTTTGGCCTTGGCATGACAATAGCCGGTGGTTGTGCTGTTGGAACTCTCTGGCGAGTTGGCGAAGGACAGGTTAAACTGTGGGCTTCAGCGCTCGGATTCCTTATTATTTCTCCAATATCAAAATTATATATTGTTCCCCCGATTGTTGATGCAATTCCACAAAGTTGGGATTTTAAAAACTACCTTCCCGATTATTTAGGATATCCAGGAGCATTTGCTCTTATAACATTAATTATCCTGATATGGTATGTATTTGTTAAGTGGAATGAAAAAACCGGAAAATTTAGTGCATATTAATTTAACCATAAATACGATCATGATAAAATTTAAATTATATCAATGGGTATCAGCCTTCTTTGTTCTAATATTAATTTCCGGTTGTACGAATATATATGAGAACGGAAAAGAATTAGCAGCAGATACAAAACCATATATAGAAGAAATTACTGTCGACGAATTAAATAAAAAAATTGAAAATCAGGAAGATTTTCTTCTTATTGATGTTCGTCAACTTGCAGAATATAAGAAGAGTAATATTCCAGGCTCAATACTAATACCCCGTGGAGTTCTTGAATTTAAAATTGGAAATGAAGCATTTTGGGAAGAAGAGTTCTTGTATGTCCCTGAAAAAGATGCAGACATAATAATTTATTGCAAAAAAGGTGACAGAGGCATTTTAGCTACTAAAGCCTTATCTGAATTAGGATATTCAAATGTTAAAAACCTTTCTGGAGGAATTATTGCCTGGGACCCTGAATTTGATTCCGGAAGTGGAACAAAACAAGAAGAAAGTGGCTGTGGTGGATAAAAAATTATTTTAATAAAAAACATTATAGAATTTCTAAATTAATTAATTTATAAAAGAAAAATTTATGAAAAAACTCATTTTATTAATAGGATTATTTTTATCTGTAATACTATTTGTTAATACAGAAATATTTGCACAAGGCAATTTAATTTCCGCTAAGGAAACTGCCAAAATAATGGGTGATGACAATGTTGTATTGGTTTCAACCAGAAAAACAAGCGATTATGCAAAAGTGCATATCAAAGATGCTGTAAATGTTGACTTGAAAACACTATATAAATCCGGAGATATTAAAGGTATTATGAAAAGCCCGGAGGAAATTTCAAAGGAATTGGGAGCAAAAGGAATTGATAAGGATAAAACAATTATTATATACGATAACGGGAAAAACATTAATTCCGGAAGATTATACTGGATATTGAAATATCTCGGGTTTAAGGATGTAAAAATCTTAGATGGACACATGAAAGCATGGCGTGCAGCCAAAAAACCGGTTACCAAATATCCTACTAAAATAAAAGAAGTAACATTTACTCCATCGCCGGACGAAAAAATATTAGTTACTTATGAATATGTAAAATCGAATCTGAATAATCCGAAAGTAGTTATTGTTGATGTCCAGAGTAAAAAAGAATTTGATGAAGGACATATTGATGGTGCAATAAACTTTGAATATAAAAATATTATAAATGAAGAACCAGGCACATTAAAATCACCGGAAGAAATTACCGAACTTTTAAAAGGTGCAGGAATTACACCGGATAAGGAAATTATATTATATTGTGCAACAAGTGCACGTACCGGTATAGTTTTTATGGCCATGACATCAATGCTTGATTATCCAAATGTAAAAGTTTATGATGGTGCATGGAATGAATGGAAAACAAAATAATTTTCAATTAGCAATTAAACGATTTAATAATGAAAACTTATAAGCTCTTTTTTCTTTTATTATTAGTTATAATTATTGTGGGATGTGGCTCAAAAAAGAATAATAGTTATGATAACGTGGGTCAAATGGTTAGCGATGCGCAAGCAGGCATCACAAAAGTTACGGTAAATGAGCTGAAAGCAATTCTGGACCATGAAGGGGAATATAAAATTATTGACTGCCGGGAAAAAGAAGAATTTATCGAAGGGCATATACCCGGTGCAATAAATATTCCGAGAGGAGTATTAGAATTTTCAAGCAAAATTTCAAACAGGAGAGAACCAATATATGTTTATTCTCAAACTATTGACAGGGCCTCCTTATCTTGCCCAACTTTAGAACTATTGAAATATGATAAGGTTTACCTTATAGACGGTGGATGGCAGGAATGGAATGAAACATTCCCCGAACTGATTGAAGAAGGTGAAGGTGATACAGGAGGTAAACCAGCTCCAAAAGTAGAAGAATCAGGTGGTTGCGGTGGATGATATTATTTTTAAAATAATTTACAATAACTAATAAAATAACAATTTTATAAAAAAGATAAATTATGTCAAAATTATGTATGGGGCTTTTTTCAGGAAGCCTGGATAAGTTAACAGCAGCAGGTGTAATCCTTAGTGGGGCAGCAGCCGATGATATGGATGTAGAAGTTTTTGTCTTGCTTCAAGGTGCTCGTGCTTTTATAAAAGGCAATGAAAACAAAATTGATAATCTGGCTGAAGCCTCTTTTTTAAAAGATGAATTCTTAAGTTCATTGGAAAGGTTAAAGGTTTCTACATGGTATGAATTCTTCGAGATGGCTAAAGATTTGACAAATGTTAAAATATACATCTGTAGCCTTGCCGGAAAAATATGGGGCGGTGAAAAATTAGAAGATTTTAATGATTTGGTTGACGATATTTGCGGAATAGGTGAATATTTAACATCTGCTGAAGAAGCCGACATTCACATGTTTATATAATAATATTATATGTAAACATGAAAATATCTCATTATAGTTATTATTTTTGCAAAAAAAATATTTGAATATAATGAGAAAAATTTATGGAAAATATTGAAAAACAAATTAAAGAATTACAAGAGAAAGTAGCAGGATTAGAAAAAGGTACAGAAGATCAAATCTCTATTGTTGTTTTTTCAGGAGAATTAGATAAGTTGTTGGCTGCAATGATAATTGCCACGGGTGCAACCGCAATGGACATGAAGGTTAAATTGTTCTTTACATTCTGGGCAACTGCCGCTTTACGCGACAAAAAGAAAAAAGTAACAGGTAAAGATTTTATGTCTAAAATGTTTGGAATAATGTTACCCAAAGGTAGTTCAAAGGTAAAATTATCAAAAATGAATATGGGTGGCATGGGAATATTGATGATTAAAAATTTGATGAAAAAGAAAAATGTTGCTTCACTTGAAGAAATGCTTATAACAGCAGGAGAGCTTGGCGTTGAAATTAATGTTTGCGAAATGTCGATGGATTTGATGGGAATTAAAAAAGAAGAATTGATTGATTATCCTCATCTTAATATTTGTGGCGTTGCAACATTCTTAGTCGATGCTGAAGAAAGTAAAATTCAATTATTTATATAAACTTTAAATTTTATAGATCATGACACAAGAAGAATTACAGGCATTAACAGTTAATAAATCTGTTGATGCAAGGGGAACAGCTTGCCCGGGACCTTTATTGGAAGCAAAAAAAGCTATTGGAACCATTGGTTCGGGAGAAATTATGGAAGTTCTTTCAGCCGATGAAGGTACAAAACGGGATATTCCAAAATGGGCGAATAAAAAGGGCCATGAATATCTTGGCACTGTTGAAGAATCAGGTTATTTTAAAATCTATTTGAAAAAAGGATAATAGATATGGAGGAAAATAAAACTGCTCCAAAAATTCTTGTATTTTCTACGGAAAAAATTTCAGATCCCGCTATTGATTTAGCGGGTCTTCTGAAAAAACACTACCCGCCAACAGTTTATACTATCAATGTGCCATGTTCAAGCGCCATCAAATCAAGGTGGATATTACGTGCATTTGAGAAAGGTTTTGACGGAGTATTTATTGCTGCCGACGGAACCGATTGCTCGTATAGTGAAACTTGTACGGAAAGAACCGGAGAAATAGTTAAACAAACACATGATTTAATGAAAGAAAAAGGGATAGATCCTGCCAAATTAAAAATGGCAGCAATATGTTCTGTTTGTTCCGAACCTTTTGTTAAACACATGAAAAACTTTGTTAACGCTTTATCAAATTAGTGTTATCAAGTAGCAAAAGAATTAGTCATAATAAAACATGTCAATAACTATGGCACAATCAAACGAATATGATGTTCTTGTAATTGGTGGAGGTATAGCCGGTGAAGAAGCAGCATTAAACCTTGCTAATATCGGCTACAAGGTAATACTTGTAGAAAAAGACCTTTCGATAGGCGGGAAAATGATTCATCTCAGCAAGGTTTTCCCAACGCTCGATT
>JAUWSB010000228.1 GCA_030610255.1 Bacteroidota bacterium | reverse complement strand
TGAAAGGATTAGTATTTGAGAATATAAGGATTTCATTAGAATCAATAAAAAGTCATTTATTGCGTACAATACTTACTGTAATGATCATTGCCTTCGGTATTATGGCACTTGTAGGTATTCTTACGGCAATAGATTCCATTAAGTATTTTCTTAATGAAAATTTTGCTATGATGGGATCAAATACTTTCACTATTCGTAACCGGCAATTAGTAGTTCAGATAGGTCATGATCATAACCGCCCAAAACAATATGCTCCTATTACTTATGATGAAGCTATGACTTTTAAAGAAGAATTTGAATTTCCGGCTTATACTTCGATTTATATTTGGGGAACAAGTATTGCTACATTAAAGTATGAATCAGAAAAAACAAATCCTAACACTTCTGTTATCGGAACTGATGAAAACTATTTAATTACAGCCGGATTGGAAATTGCCAAAGGAAGAAATTTTAATAGTAATGAGGTTTATTACGGTTCGAATGTTGCAATTATTGGAAATGAGCTGGTAAATATTTTGTTTAAAAATAAAGAAAACCCGATTGGAAAGATTATTTCCGTAGGCCCCGGTAAATACAGGGTTATTGGGGCTTTAAAAGAAAAAGGATCAAGTGTTGGATATAACGTTGACAGAACTTGTTTACTCTCGTTAACTAATGTAAGGCAATATTTTTCCCGTCCGAATATGAATTATAGAATAAATGTAATGACCAAAAATCCTCAGGACCTTGAACCTGCTATTGGTGAAGCTACCGGTCTTTTCAGGATTATAAGGCAGGACGCATTGGGCAAAGATGATACATTTGGAATAACAAAAAGTGACACTATTGCCGAGATGCTCATTGACCTGATTAAATATGTTACTCTTGCTGCCACAATAATCGGATTGATAACATTGATTGGTGCTGCCATCGGACTGATGAACATTATGCTGGTTTCGGTTACGGAACGTACACGCGAAATAGGTATCAGAAAAGCTATTGGTGCAACAAGCAGAACTATTAGAAATCAATTTTTAGCTGAGGCAATTGTTATTGCTCAAATGGGCGGTGCACTTGGAATTTTTTTAGGTATAGTAATCGGGAATATACTTTCGCTGATTATCGGTAGTGCGTTCATCATTCCATGGACATGGATCGCATTAGGTGTGGTGCTATGTCTGATTGTTGCTCTAATCTCAGGAATTATACCTGCTACAAAAGCTTCCCGACTTGACCCGATTGAATCGTTGCGGTATGAGTAATTGGATAATCAGTGTTATATATAACGCTTTAAACTGCAAGATAAAAGAACAATTAAAAAATTTATTCCAATCGGTTCAAATATTCAACAGCAATAAGCTTATCATACAATGCTCCGGGTTCACGGTAATACACGTAAATAGTATATTCATTGTTTGTTTCAAAATGATTGCCTTCAATTAAAGTTATATCCCCTTTTGTTTGCCCGTTTTCAAGAAAAACATAAATATAATTATAATATCCTTGTTTTAAATAAATTGATGTTTCGTAACCGTGCTTTTCAAAATTATATTTAAGTTTTCCTTCTTCAGTGAATTTCCAGTCGGTTAAAGCTCCCAATACATATATGTTTCCGTCAATAAGCGGAGCAGGATAAGGGAGGGAAAAATGAACCCTGGCATAATCGCCTTCTATATCGGGATTGGTGCCTTCTTCCGATTGAATAAGCTTTTTACCGTTAATATCTTTTATGGAAACGTATACTTTGTATGGTCGTCTTTCATCATTCCATAAATAAATTTGGTAACCATTTTCATCATATAAAATTTTTTTTATTCTTTCAGATTGATACCTGAAATCTTTTATGTCAAGTTCCCTGAATTCATTTCCTCCGTTAAATACATTTTCCTGATCGTAATCATAAATTATTTCATCACCCCTTATCATAGAGGGATTCAGGTTTTCAACAGAATTGTCCGTACGACTGTTTTGAAAAATTTTAACTTTTAGGTTACCATAAGGGTTTGAAATATTATAAGCTTGCTTAAAAATGCTGAAATCAATTTCCTGCTTGTAATCCCTGTCGCTGATGCTTGTTGGAACTTTAATTTTTCCTTTAACCGATACCTTTGGCTCAACAACCATAAATCGCCATGTAAAAACTATATTTTTATCAGAATCATCTTCTGTAAAGACTTTTAAAATATAGTTCCCTGATTTTGTAATCTGTAAATAATCTGTCGGGAATATCAAATCATAATGAGTGTAATGTCGGGTTGTATTAAATGAAGATTGATAATTATCAATATAATCCTGCTGAAATCCGTTAATGTAATCTGATTTTCGTATGTCGGAAGTTTGCCAGTCGGCATCGCAATGAGTGATTGTGTAGTTATAATTTTTTACATCAGCATCAAGGTCGTCAAACGACAGCCGTAATTTTTCATCGGAATTAAGCCTGATGACAGGGTCTGTCATTTCCCAGCCGTCTCTATAAAGTAAAACTGTTTTTATATTGTCTTTATAAATGTAATTGTCGTTACGGATAAAATCCTTTTTAAAATATTCAATATCTGATTGAGCGTTATTATCAGGTTCATTTGTATCAGTTAATTGAGAATCTATGTTCAGTATTGTATCTTGACCTGACGTTGAAATTATAGCAAGAACTAAAAAAGAAAACAGAAATATAAATTTATGTGAACTATTAAGAAATAATGCTTTCATTTGTGTTTTATTGATTTTCCGCAAATTTATACAATTATTACTTTTGTTTATTAATATTCTAAGTATTTTTATCAGCGTTCATCTGCATAAAACTTGTTCTTACGAAGCGAAGCAAGTCCGTATGGATGAATCTACGTCATTTAATTCCTTTAAAACTGTTTTATTT
>JAUWSB010000199.1 GCA_030610255.1 Bacteroidota bacterium | reverse complement strand
TTGATTATCAAACTTTTTTACAAATTTAAATTTAGAATTAATATAATGATAGATTTTTTGTATTTTTGTAATAGAAAAAATACAAATTAGAAATTGCTATATTTTTTTTCACACTCCTCAAGTTTAGGAATTATAAAAATCCTCCCATTCTCTTTAATGATGTTTACTTTAATATCGTAAAGTTTTTCAATAGTATCAGTAGTTATAATATCTTTTCCTCCTTTTGCGAAAATCTCACCATCTTTAAGCATAATCAATTTATTGCAATATTGTAAAGCCATGTTTAAATCATGGATAGCAATGATTATAGTAATATCTTTATTAGTGAGAGATTTTAGTATATTCATAACTTCCATTTGATGACGAAGGTCAAGATTAGCAGTTGGTTCATCTAATAAAAGCACTTCGGGTTGTTGAGCTAAGGCACGAGCTATGAATACTCTTTGCCGCTGCCCGCCACTGAGCTGATTTATATCTTTAAAAGCAATATCAGTCAAATCAAGCAATTCAATAACTTTTGAAGTAATTTCCAAATCCTTTTTCATGGGCATCCAGTTAATATGTGGTTTTCTTCCCATCAAAACAGTATCAAAAACAGTTGCAGGAAAAGTATTACTTTCTTTTTGCGGAACATAAGCAATTTGTCTTGCCAAATCATTTCTGCTCAATTTCCGGATGTTTTTGCTGTTCAGAAATATTTTTCCGTGCTTAGGTTTTAATATTCGGTCTAAACACCTTAAAAGCGTACTTTTTCCCGAACCATTCGGTCCAACAACTCCAACAAATTCCCCCTTGTCAATATTTTCATTAATATTTTTTAAAACAGGGAATCCATTGTAGCTAAATTCCAAACTTTGAATTTCTATCTTTACCATTGACTCCTCCCTTTCCCTTTTAACAATAAAAATATAAATAACGGTGCACCAATAAACGAAGTGAGAATACCAACAGGCAAAACTATAGGCGAGATAATTGTTCTGGCAATTGTATCGGAAAGCAGAAGAAACATACCTCCGAAAACAGCAGAAGCAGGAATTAAAAATCTCTCATCGCTTCCTATTATTCTTCTTACAATGTGAGGTACTACCAATCCTACAAAAGCGATTATCCCGAAAAAAGATACTGCAAATGAAGTTGCAAGTGATGCTACAATCATTCCCCATATTCGTACTCTCTCAACATTAACACCAAGACTTTTGGCAGTTTCATCACCGGAATCAAGCGAATTGTAATTCCATCGGTTTTTCAGGAAAAATAAAAATGCCGGAATTATTACAATCAAAAGAATAATAAAATCCGTCCATGTTGCCCTTCCGATATCCCCGAAAGTCCAGAAAACTATTGATGCCAATTCAATGTCATCGGCAAAATACTGTAAACCTGTAGTGGCAGCAATAAAAAGCGAACCTACTACAATCCCTGTAAGGATTATGGTTTCGGGTGTAGCACCTTTAAATTTAGCCATTAGCAAAATAATAAAAGTGCTGACCAAACTCCAGAAAAAAGCTGATATAGTAATGATATACGGATTATTAAAAATCACAGAATCAGAAGCATTGCTGTGCATACTTCCTGCTCCGAAAACAATAACGGCAAACGCAGCACCAAAAGCCGCAGCATTTGAAATACCGAGTGTAAAAGGCGAACCTAAAGGATTTCGTAAAATACTTTGCATAGCAGCACCGGAAACAGATAATGCCATACCTGCTATGACAGCAGAAAGCACACGTGGTAAACGGATATTTAATATTATTTGTGAGTTTACTTCATTACTCTGACCAAACAATACAGAAAAAATATCTCCTATTGTAATTCTTACGGACCCGAATGTAATTCCAACCAGAATAAAAAATATCAACAAAAGAATAGTAATGGTAATAAACAGGAGCTTTTTCCTTGTATAGCTGATATAATCTTTATGTAAATTATCCTGCATTATTCATAAATTTGTAACCGTTCACAGTTTGAAATCCATCCACCCGTACGGGCGGACAAGTTTAGAAATTGGAAATCCATACGGACAAGTTTAGAAATTTATGTTATCCTATTTTTGTGCTGTTTATAAACGCATTCAATTTTGGACCAAGTTTTTCAATTATTATTTTGACCCTTTTTGTTCCACTTGTCAAAATCGCACCAAACCAAATCAGACAATTCTTCCGATAGTTTGTAAACCCCGTAGGATAATAACTTATAATAATGAGTTATCACTAACATATTAAGTATCCAACGGGGTAAACCTCTAATTCGTAAACTCTTTTCATTTTTTTCTAATTTCTAATTTCCAATTTCCAATTTCAGCATTCTGTAAACGATTACATAAATTTTAATAAAGTATAAGGTCTTGAATTTAAAATTAATTAGATTTATACTGCACACATTCGTTATTTAAAATCTCATAAAGAATTAGTATTTAATTTCCTGTATGCTCCGTATTTTTCTTTCATTTGATCATAAACAGGTTTCCCAACAAAAAATGTATATATCTCATCAGCTTTTTCTTCAATTTTAATATCAATGAAATTTTCCTCATATAAAACTTTTCCAATAAAATAGGCATTGCAAAGAACTGTTGCATAATTTATTGTGTACCAGTTGTGTGGCATAACAACATATAATTCGCAATTTTTTATTGCATCCAAAGTATGATAAAAAGGTGATTCGTTACTTAAATCCTTGTTAAGCAAAGTTTTTCCTGAAGCATCCAAAAATATTTTATCCGGATTCCATTTAATGATTTGTTCTTTATCAATAAAAGCATTTTCCATCCATGCTCTTGGAGAACTTGTAACTTCACCAAGATATGAAGCAATATTGCCTGCATTAACAAAAGCAAACGGTGCATAATGAGGTTCAGTTGAATTTAATCCATGCGAACCTTTATAAGCAATTCCGCATATATAAACCGATATATCATTATTTACAGATGTTTCCCTTGTTCTTTCGTCAAGGTCGGTTATTAAAAATTTAATATATGAAATGATGCTGTCAGCCCGCTCCTCTTTTTTCAGCACTTTACCCATAAGACTTAAAGCTGAAAACACAGTATCAATACTTTCATTAAAATCGCCGTAGTTTATTATAAAAACAGGAATACCGGTTTTATTTTGCAAGTCATCAGCTTCGCCGGCTGTTGTATAAGTGCAGATAATCAAATCAGGATTAAGTGCAGTGATTAATTCAGGTTCTGCGATGTTGCCTGCACCTACTATTGGCAGGTCTCTAAGTTCGGGGTGTGCCATCAGGTATGGAACTTTCCTTCTTTTTTCATGCCCTTCTATACCAATAACTTTATCAACAGCATCAAGGTAAGTTACAAATCTTAAAGCACCCGGTTTTAATGCAATGATACTCTTGATTTCGGTTGGAATTTCAACTGTCCTTCCCGACATATCCGTTATTGTCCTGCAATTTGATTTAATATCATTTCTGAACTTTGCTCCACATCCGAATAACAACAATATCAGGATTGATAAAAGAAATATGTTTATTATTCTATTAAATGATACCATTTGCATGTAATTTATTTACGGATTACCCATACGGGCCCATGCGGGCTAACTTCGTGTCGCTTGCTTCGCTTCGCGGATTACGAATTAGGATTCTTTTTTTTAATTCGTAATCCGTAATTCGTAACTCGTAATCTGTAATACCTATTTCATTTTCGTGTTACCCTTATTGTAAAAAAATTATCCTGCCGCACTCATTACAAGCTTTCCGTGTTTTATTCCTTTCAAAGCAATGAGTTTATTTGCCAAATCAGTTAATTCCCGAGCTTTCCCTTTAACTGCAATTGTTTCCAGACAATTATTATGATCCAAATGAACATGTTGAACTGATAATATCAAATCATGAAAATTATGCTGAACATCTGTTGATTTGTTTTGGAGGTCTCTTTTATGATGGTCGTAAACCAAAACAATTACTCCTGCTACTTGTTCATTTCCTTTCCATTTATCTTCAACAAGATTTTTCTTTATTAAAAATCTTATTACCTGTGAACGATTAGGAAACCGGTGATTTTTAACCAATTCATCTAATGAATTTAACAAAT
>JAUWSB010000197.1 GCA_030610255.1 Bacteroidota bacterium | reverse complement strand
CTGTAAAAGCCATTTTTAGCTTCATATAATGCTTTTACCAGTTTAGCGGTACATTGTACCCTCGCATCCGAATTACATAATTCAAGGTCTTTATTCAGGTATTTCAGCGCGATATCATAATTAGTTGAATCATTAAATTCAATACCCTTGTGTGTATAAGCATCAATTAAGTTGCCGTAAATTTTATCAATAAAAATATCCATAATAATGTATCTGCTATTTTCTGCCTGAAAAACCTTTGCTTTTAAGATATAACCTTCGGCAAGTGATAAATTACCTGCATCAATTGCCTTCCCTGCCACTTTTAAATAAGAATAATAAATTCCGAATTTAGCACGTGAGATATCTTTGGCAATTAAATTTGTTTGACTAACAAGAGGTGTTTTTTGCAAAAAACTTTCTGCATTTTGCAAAACAATCAATGCTTCATTGTATTTCTCCTGTTTGGTAAAGCTGTCGGCTTTTTTAATAAAATTTTCAAATACGGATTTTGAGATATTAAAAATCAGGTAATTAAAGTTTAGATTCTGAAATTTTCCGGGAATTAACTTTTTTATAATTCCGGCAGCATGGATAATATCGGCATTTGTGTATTTAATATATGATAATTGATCAATTGCATAATTATATGAATGATTCCCGTTATTTAACGACCAGTCAAGATAGGTGGATAATAAGTCAATATATTCTTTAGCTATGGTATTAATCATAGATAACGAATAAAAATGGTTGTTTTCAGCAATACGCTGATTAAAGATTGTTTGTAACCTTGTAAGCTGTAGCGAAAGTGAATGGATGTTATTTATATACCCTGCCGGGTCATAATATTTTAACTTAAGATTTTCTTCAAAATTCTTATTTTCAAAATAGTTATAAGCTCTTTTTACTTCCGAGAATTTTACAAAATAATCGGGGAGGTTATTTTTTTTAATTTCCTGAATTAAATTTTGAACCGAATCAAAGATCTCTTCAGAAGAATAATAAGTATTTATGTATGATAATCTTTTATGAAATCGTTCTTTATCATAATAATCATAATAAAATTTTTTATCATCAACAGTTAAAAACATACGATCATTTGTAATATAATCATTAAATTCGTATTCGGCAATAACAGAATAATCGCTGTTCAGTTTAACATTATCAAAATACCCGGTTTTAAATAGCTTATAATCTTGATTATAGATGTTTAAACAAAAATCCAATTCAGATGGTATCAGAACATCCGAAATATCAAAACCTTTGTAAAACACATCGCCTCTGCAAAAAATATTTTTAATTTCAACCCTTGCTTTGAATTTATTTGCTCCGGATTTAAATATTTTAGCATTCTGTATAAATACGAGTTTAAAATATATTTGAGAAGCTTTTTTTGAATTTCCCAAAGCAATTTCCTGAATGATATAATTGCCATTTATCTGTTTTTTATCAGGATGCCGATGACCAATAATTTTATAATTTTCAGTTTTTGTTTGTTCAAAAACGATAGGATTTTGTGCAAATCCGTTTAAGAATAAAAGAGTCAGAGGAAATAATAAAAATAGGATTTTTTTTATCATGATGTTACTGAAGGATGTTGATAAGATAAAAGACAAATGTTAAAAGATAAAAGACAAAAGTATAAAGATAAAAGTAAAAAAGGCAAAAGTATAAAAATAAAAGTTGCAGTGGCATTAGCAGTAGCAGTAGCAGTAGCAGTTGCAGTTGCAGTTGCAGTCTTCAGTAATTAGTAGCCGGTAATTAGAAATTGAAATTAAATGAATTGTTTGATGGTAAGATGATTGAATGATTGAATGATTGAATAATTGAATGGGTAAATTGGAAATCGTAATTCGTAATCCGTCCTCAACTACAAACATCCAGTATCTGTTTCTTCTTCCTTTTTACTTTTCACTTTTTACTTCAGCCTTTAGACTTTAGCCTTTAGCCTTTTTCCTTCAGCCCTGTGCCCAGAACAGGGATCGAACCTGCACGGCCTTGCGGCCACTGGTCCCTGAAACCAGCGCGTCTACCAATTCCGCCATCTGGGCAAAAAATTTTGTCCCAAAGGGACTAATTCGTAGCAAAATTAATATAAATTCTTGAGATGGAGATATTTTATTGAAATTGATTGAAATTTATGGATATTTGAAGGGAGGCTGAGGCTAAGGCTCCATACGGACTCCTTTCAGTCGTAAGGCTGAGATTGAGGTTGAGATGGTTAAATTGGAAATTGGAAATCCATCCATACGGACTTCCATTTGGTCGTACGGACAAGTTTGGAATCCGTAATTCGTAATCCGTAAATCTAAAATCTCAATTCTTAAATCTCAATTCTAAATCCTCACCTGCCCTGCCTTCAGCAGTCGGTTATAGACAATAATCAATAATCAATTAAAAAAAGTGCCCGGAACAAGAATCGAACTTGCACGACCTAAAGGTCACATGGCCCTCAACCATGCGCGTCTACCAGTTCCGCCACCCGGGCAAAAAGTTTTGTCCCAAAAGGACTACTTCGCAGCAAAATTAATATAAATTCTTGAGATGGAAATATTTTTTTGAAATTGATTGATAAGTTAAGCAAATGAATAATGAATATAGATTAACGAATAATGATTTTAGATTTTTTATTGCTGATAATATGATACTTCGAAATTCAAAAATCGTTAATCGGTGTTCGATATTCCAAATTCCATTGAGATAAACCCTTAACTTAATGACATTGGGGGTTAGGGGTGGTAGGAATTATCAGAAAAATATTATTATAAAAGACTAAGCATCAATGAATATTTATTAACCACCCCTGCCCCTCCTTAAAAAAAGCAGGAGAGTTATAAATACATGAAATTATGCGAAACATATTCCCGTTTAGCGGTTTCAATTATCAATTGTCAATAGACAATAATAAATTGATTTAAGCACTTATCAACTTACTTTCATTCTATCATCAAATTTTTTCTAAGTAAAAAATAGGCAATTTACCTATATAAAAATAGTACATAATTCTACCCCGTTCACTGTATAGTATTTGTCCATAAAGTCAAAATAATAATAATAATAATAATGCAAAAATCAAAAACATATCCTATTGAAATTCTACTAATAGAGAGTACTCCTCAAAATATTGCTCTAATAACACAAATATTAAATAACTCCAAATTTCAATACAGACTTCATATTGTAAACAGTATAACAGAAACATTTGACTTTTCAAGAAAAGAAGGTAATAATAAAAACAGCAACAACCTTTATCTTGCAGTTTACTGCGTTATGTTATTTATAATATTTATATATAATAAATATTTATACTTTTTCAGGGTTACTTTTTGTCAATTTTCGGAATTAATCAATAATAAGAAATTTCTTTATCATTTTTTTTATTAATTAAAAAATATCATCATGAAAAAAATTACAATAAACCAGCGACACAAAGTCCATCCATACGGACTCCTTTTAGTCATACGAAGCGAAGCAAGTCCGTATGGACGGATTCACTTCGTTTCATTAGCCCGTATGGGCCCGCATGGGCAACTTCTGAATGTTTGACTGAATAACCACTGAATGACTATTGAATGACAACTGAAGATTTGAGAATTAAGATTTGAGAATTGAGATTTTAGAATTGAGATTTTAGAATTTAACCAAAACAAATAAACACTTTAACAAAAAATAATGAATGTAGAATGTAGAATGTAGAATTTTGAATGACAAGAAACAATAAAGAAAAGCCGGTTAGCGGTTCAAAACCGCTTACCAGCTAAATCAATTAAATGATAAATAAAATAACAATATCATGAAAAAACTAATTACCATTTTACTGCTTTTTAGCAGTTTCAACATTTATTCCCAGCAACCCGGCAATGCCCTTGATTTCGATGGCACAAATGATTATGTTGAAGTGCCTGATAATTATTCTCTCGACCTAACAACAAATTATACCATTGAAGCCTGGATAAAACCGGAATCTTTCTCCGGGTTAGCTGGAATTGTTACCAAATATCATACTTACGGTTCAAACGGGTATTTATTAAGGCTCCATTCAGATGCCCCATATACGGGTTTATGTTTTGATGAAATATACACATCTACAGGAATCCTTGAAGCCGATACATGGTATCATATTGCTGCTGTAAATGATAACGGAACAAGAAAACTATACTTAAACGGAGTGGAACAAACACTCACAGGCACCCCATTAACAGTTCAGGCAAATTCAGATCCGCTTTGTATCGGAGTGGATTATTTATCTTCAGGGAGATATTTCGAT
>JAUWSB010000235.1 GCA_030610255.1 Bacteroidota bacterium | reverse complement strand
CGGTTTAAGAACTTGTGTTGGGCATGCACTTACACATAAATGACACGCTGTGCATGTTGTCGTAAAATGCTCAATGCTTAATGAACCGGGTGGACTTACAGGATATTTTTTATTTTCAGGAAAATTTGTTTTTTTAAAATCTTCAATTCTATTTTTACCAAAAGCAAGTCCGGTTAAACCCAAAGAAAATATTCCCGTGGTGATTAAAAATTCACGTCTTTTATTATTGGGTTCTTGTTTGAATGGTTTCTTTTTCTTTCTACCAAAAGCAAATTTGAATTTTACTGCGTCTAATTTACACGAATTAAGGCAGTCAAAACAAACAACACATCTTGAATAGTCTATTTTTTTTTCTCCCCCGTGAATACATCCTGCTTTACATGTTAAAGAGCAAACCCAGCAACCATCACACGTTGATTCATCTATTGAAATCCTGAATAATGATATTTTTGAGATTATTCCTAATAATGTCCCAACCGGACAAATTGTATTACAATATATCCTGCCGCCTCTTATTGCCATCCATATTATCATTATCAGAAAGAAAAAAGCAAAAATAAAGGTAAACAAAACAAAGGTTTTTAAATTAACCGGATATAAATAATAACAATCAAACAATTCCAAAACCGAAACCGAAACATTATTTGCAAATAAATAAACCGGTCGTATTAAATTTGAAAATATCCTTCCGAAATTACTGAACGGGTCCAACAGGTTTATCAATACAATGTTTCCAAACAAAAAAGTTGTTATTGTTACAATTAGTATCGAATACCTTAACCGGTTATATGTTCTTTGGTAAGTAAATCTTTTGTTGATTTTCAGCTTTTTAGATAAATAAATTATTATATCCTGCAAAGTGCCCAAAGGACAAATTGTTGAACAATAAATTCTCCCGAAAAGTAAAGTCAGGGCAATTACAATTAAAAAACCTATTGCGGTATAACTCAATAAATTAACAAACAATAATGCAGACGGAACAAATTGTAAGAACAATATGGTATTTACAGCTTTGTAAGATAAAGCATTTGTAAAATCAAGGAATAAAAACGCTGTTAACAAAAAAAACAAAAGCGAAATTATTACCCTTAATTTTTTCAAAGCAGAAAATTTCATTCTGTTACATTATAATTCTATTGATATTAAGTTTTGACAGGTCTTTGGTGCCGATATTCATTTCATCGGCTATTGTGATATAGGGGATATCATCAGGTTCCAAGCCGAATATTTTTGTTGCGGCAGCATCAACTGCAACAATATCTTTAGAAATAACCAACGATTTTAACTGAACAACATCATCAACAGAAACTCCGCGGGGTCCGTTAGTTTTCATTACATTATAAGCATCAACAATATTCAGGTCGGGTTTGCAGAAGCTTGTATAATCGGCAATACATTGATGCAGGTCATTACGGTGCCAGTACATCCTGTCCCAAACCACTCCCATAAGGTTTTTCATCGCTATTGTCAGCTTTGTAGAACTGTGACTTTTTAAAACAGGAACATTTATAAAAACATCAGAGTCAAGGACTAATTCATGTACTTTGGCTTTTTTTAGTTTTTTCCCTTCTTTTATCTCCACTTCCTGATAATAACTTTCGCTATTACCAGGAACAATTTTCCCGCCGGCATCCTTAACAGCCTTTTCAATTCCGCTATTTTTATAACATTTATTCCATTGGTCGCAAGTATTATCAAAAACATAAACATCCTTTGCACCTGCATTAAAGCAATGTTCAATGACCCTTGCAACCAGTGAAGGATTTGTATCTGCCGCCCTTTCAGGAACAGCATCCCACCCAATATTAGGTTTTACTAAAACTTTTTGACCTGACTTTACAAAACTTTTCATACCCCCAAGTGATTCTATCGCCTTGTCAAACATTTCAACCGGTTCACCTCCTTTAACCGCAACCAGATCAAAGATGTCTTCAGGTGGAAGGGGATTAGCCGCAAATAAATTTTTATATTTACCGAAAGTAATGGCTGCTCCGGCAATAATTCCGGCACTTAATCCTTTTTTAAAAAAATCTCTTCGTTTCATAATGTTTTATTATCAGCCCGTTATCAAATTTCCAAAGAATATTGAAGCATTACTGTTCTCATTTGTTCTGCTTTCAGTGGTCTTAAAGAATAGGTGCGGTTAAGGAAATTATTTACAATCAGGGCGATTTTATGATGTTCCAAAAACTTATAGCTAATTCTTCCGTCCATAATTAAATTTCCATTATTATGGTGATTAAAATAATTCATATAATAAACAGGTTGCAGAGAGCCTCCGGAATTAACTGTAGTTTTTTCAAAATCTGCAATAGCTTTATCAAGATTTTCCATTTTACTAAAATATTTCAAGCTAACCCCGAAAGCAAATTCTTTAAATATTAAT
>JAUWSB010000033.1 GCA_030610255.1 Bacteroidota bacterium | reverse complement strand
CAAAGAGTATGGGTTTGTGTTTCAGTCAAGTGAAATATATGACGGCTTAGCTGCTGTTTACGATTACGGTCAATATGGTGTTGAGCTGAAAAACAATATCAAAGACCATTGGTGGAAAGCAATGGTTCAATATCATGAAAATATTGTTGGAGTGGATTCGGCTATTTTCATGCATCCTACTGTTTGGAAAGCTTCGGGGCATGTTGATGCATTTAATGATCCGATGATTGATAATAAAGATTCAAAAAAAAGATACAGGGCTGATGTTTTGATTGAGGACCATATTGCAAAAATTGAAGGAAAAATTCAAAAAGAAGTTACAAAAGCTAAAAAACGATTTGGCGAAACTTTTGACGAAGCACAGTTTTTATCTACTAATCCAAGAGTTCTTACTAACAAAAAAAAGATAGAGGAAATAAAAAACCGCTTATATCCGGCAATGGATAATAATGATTTGGAAGATATTAAATTATTGATTGAGGAATTAGGTGTTGTTTGTCCTTTTTCAGGTTCAAAAAACTGGACGGATGTCCGTCAGTTTAATTTGATGTTTTCCACTCAAATGGGTTCATTAAGCGATGATTCCGATCAAATATATCTAAGACCCGAAACTGCCCAGGGTATTTTTGTAAATTATCTCAATATTCAAAAAAGCGGAAGGATGAAAATACCTTTTGGTATTGCACAGATTGGAAAAGCATTCAGGAATGAGATTGTTGCACGTCAGTTTATTTTCCGTATGCGTGAGTTTGAACAAATGGAAATGCAGTTTTTTGTCCGTCCCGGCGAAGAAATGAAGTGGTATGAATACTGGAAAGAACAAAGAATAAAATGGCATCTTTCAATGGGTATTCCCGAATCAAAATACCGTTTCCATGAACATGAAAAACTGGCACATTATGCAAATGCTGCTGCTGATATAGAATTTGAATTTCCTATCGGATTCAAGGAGATTGAAGGAATTCATTCAAGAACGGATTTTGATCTTGAAGCTCATCAAAAATACACAGGTAGAAAAATCCAGTATTTTGACCCGGAGATCAATAAAAGTTATGTGCCTTACGTAGTTGAAACTTCTCTTGGTTTAGACAGAACCTTCCTTGCAATTATCAGTTATGCTTATACTGAAGAAAGATTAGAAGATGGCTCGGAACGTGTGGTTATGAAAATACTTCCTGCTCTTGCCCCCATAAAAACTGCTGTTTTACCGCTTGTAAAAAAAGACGGACTTCCTGAAAAAGCCCGTGAGATCATGGACAAATTGAAGTTTGATTATATGTGTCAGTATGATGAAAAAGATGCAATCGGCAGGCGTTACAGAAGACAGGATGCAATCGGAACACCTTATTGTATAACTATTGACCACCAAACCCTTGAAGATAATACTGTAACTATCAGAGAAAGGGATTCAATGGGGCAGGAGAGAATAGCAATTGAAAAAATTTCAGGGATTATCTCAAAAAAATTAAGGTCTGTAATATAATATTAGTTACCTGATAATAAAACCACTCTATATTTATCAACAATTGTTAATAACTGCTGTGAATAGTTTGTTCAAAACAACATAAAAAAATACTTGACCTCGAGTAGTTTTATGTCGTATATTTGCTTCATCAAGTGAGGGATAAAAGGCAAGCCGAAAAAAGCTAAGGAGAAGGGAAGGTGAAAACCGCAAGGAAGGAGCAAAACCGACTCCACTTTCAAAGGAAAGCCAAGCCGAAAGGCGGAAGCAGGAACTTGAAAGAGTTTTCGAAAGCTGGGTTTTAGAAGAGCGTTACCCGCACGGGTAAAGAGCGGCTAAAACCTGACAAACGGGGAAACTCCTCGGAGAAGACCCAAAAAAGTCAGTCACAATAACAGTAACTTGGCACAAACTGAAAGCTTCGGCATTCAGCAAGTGAACGGGAATCTATTCCAAAAGAATGGGTTCCCGTTGTGTTTTTATATAGTACTTTGAAGAAAATTTAACGGTATTTTTTTGTTGACCAACACTACTTAGTCTGTATATAAACTTAATAGTTAGAATTTTTAAAAAATAACAAATTACATCCCGAAAGCTTTCGGGACCAAATTTCAAAACTTGTCCGTATGGATAAATTACAATGTTCAATCCCGAGTACTCGGGACAATGACCAAAACAGTTTCGGTCATTTTAGATTTGATATTTGGATATTATTTGTTATTTGAAAATTGTTATTTGGTGCTTCAATTATGAAAAAATTTGACTTTATGGACAGTCACTACTTTATAATTATCCTGCTTAATTTCCTGTTGATATCTCTGCTGACATTTTTCAAACTAATATGTTTTTGCTGCAAAATTATTCTATCCTCATCATTACTTGCTTTTTGAATTTCTTTTTGGTTATCAATTATCATTTTATCAACTTTTTTTGCTTTAAATGAAAGTACTGATGAAACAACCAAAAGTTTTAACCTGTCTTTTTCCGTTTTAACTAAAATTCGTTTTCTTAACCAGTTAGGACTTAGTTCATAAGGCGAACTGATCAGTTCAATTGTAAGCTGTGAAATTTTTTCGTCAGCATGATTAATAAAATATTGCTCATCAGGAATAAAACCTTTCTCAATTGCTGATTCATATTCATTAAATATTAGCTGGTAAGTTGCATTCTGAAAATATATTTCATCACTTTTTATATCTTTAACAATGAAGTTAGCAACATTTACAGGAACATCAATTTTTTGATTATCCTCATTTATCTCTTCAAAAATAATTTCTTTGTCTCCATACATCAGTAAAAGCCTTATTATATCTCTTTCCTGAAATTCGCCCTCGTACAAATCCATATCAATTTGTTTTTCAGCCTTATATCCTTCTTTATATTCTTCATACTCAGGGGTCTCTTCAGTTCTTGTAATTTTATTTTTATCCCTGAATTTTCTACGTAATATCCTGTTCAGCTCATTCATTAATGTTTGTTCGGGAACATTCATTATTGAACTGCATTCTTTTACATAAACCGACCTGTAGATGCCATCGGGAATCAAAGCAATTGTTTTTACAATTTCCTTTATTAGTGCAGATTTTTTTATAGGATCGTTTTTGGTTTCTTTTATCAGAAGATTGGTTTTAAATGAGATAAAATCTTCTGCCTTTTTACTGATGAATTCCTGAACTTCCGAAGCATGATTATTTCTTGCATACGAGTCGGGGTCTTCACCTTCGGGAAAAAGCACTATCCTCACATTCATTCCTTCTTCAAGTATCATATCTATTCCGCGAAATGAAGCTTTAACACCGGCTTCGTCACCATCGTACAGGATTGTAATGTTAGAAGTATATCTTTTAATGAGTTTGATTTGATCGGTAGTCAGGGAGGTTCCTGAGGAGGCAACAACATTTTCAATGCCTGCCTGGTATAACGAAATTACATCAGTATATCCTTCTACTAAAAAGCAATTGTTTTTGTTTATAATTGCATTTCTTGAAAAATAAATTCCATATAAAACTTTGCTTTTGTTGTAAATATCCGATTCGGGAGAATTTACATATTTTGCCTTACTTTTTTCAGAAGATAAAATTCGTCCGCCAAAGCCGATAACTTTACCTGATAAATTATGGATTGGGAATAAAACTCTACCACGAAAACGGTCATAATGCTTGTTTTCTTTTGAAATAGTTAAGCCTGTTTTTATAAGATAATCAATCTTGTATCCACTACTTAAAGCATGTTGTGTAAAATCATCCCATTTATCAATACCATAACCTAATTGAAATTTTTTAATAGTGCTCTCAGTAAAATCCCTCTCTTTAAAGTATGTAAGGCCTATGGCTTTTCCCTCATCTTTTTTAAATAAGTTTTCGGTAAAATATTTTTGGGCAAATGTAGAAACAAAATATAAGCCCTCCTGTTCATCTAATGCCTGCAGTTGTTCGGGAGTTTGTTCCTCTTCTTCAATTTCAATATTATATTTTTTTGCAAGATATTTTAGCGCTTCGGGATAAGAATACCGCTCGTGCTCCATTATAAAACTTACTGAATTTCCCCCTTTTCCACAGCCGAAACATTTGTAAATACGTTTTGATGGAGATACTGTAAAAGAAGGAGTTTTTTCATTATGAAAAGGGCATAAACCTATATAATTAACACCTCGTTTTTTTATGTTAACAAAATCACCTATAACCTCTTCAATGCGGGCGGTTTCAAAAATTGCACTTATGGTTTCAGGACTGATCAACTGTATAAGATAAAAGTTAAAAGATAAAAGACATTAATCATTATCAACAAATTTCAAAAGCAAACCTTTTGAATCAGGAGTTTCGCCAACAGCCCAACCAAAATCCAAATTCGAGAAGAATACACTATTTAATGTTGAAGTGGTTTCTGAATTTTGTTCCCACCATTTAGCACCGGCGTCTTGAGTATAAAAAACAGTACCATTAAGTCCGACTGCCCATGCATATGTATCATCTAAAAAATAAAGATCGTTTATTTCAAAAGGTGAAAACGGATATGGAAAGAACCAGTTTTCTCCGCCATCATAGCTAAACAAATACGTACCCCTGTCACCGACAATATAACCAATATCATCATTAATAAAATAAATGACATTTAAATTTTCAGTGGTGTTTGAACTTTGTGTGGTCCATTCTGTCCCTCCGTTAACGGTTCTGAAAAGTGTGCCACGATCACCAACCACCCATCCTTCAAGCTGGTTAATAAAAAATACTCCGTTCAAAACAAATTCATTTTCAGGTGGAGTTTGGGGCAGCCAACCATTTCCTCCGGTACCGCCGTTAAATGTTCGCAGAATCACCGAAGGATTTTCATCTGATGTTCCTATAGCCCAGCCATTTAATCCATCAGTAAAAAATATACTTTTCAAATCGGCATTTGCAGCAATTGATTGAAGTACCCATGATTCACAATCGTTTGATGAAAATAATATTGTGTTATTATCTCCAACTATCCATGCTTTAAGAGCATTCAGATAAAACATATCATACAGATTAACGTCGGATAACAAAGATGCTTCCCAATTTTCGCCCCCATCGGTTGTAGTAACATAAGTCCCTTCATCACCAAGTATCCATCCTATAAGAGTATCTTTAAACAATATCTTGTTAAATGAAAGCAATGTACTGTCAATATCCTGAACGACCCAATCAAGTTTAGGTATTGGTGTATTACCTTTATTATCATCTTTTTTACATGAACTGCTTAAAATAATTACGAAAACCGTAATGATTAAAATTGTAACATTAACTTTATTTTTCATTTTGTTATAGTTTTAAATATATTTTGCAAAGAAACACAATCTTAACTCAATTGTCAATTTCTTTATTATGAAAATTAAAAAAATTTTTAAATAAAAATAATTTTGTAATTTTAACAACAAATAATATTAAATTATAATGATGAAAACAAATATTTATTACTTAACTGCTTTATTTTTGGCAATAAGCTTGTGTAATGCTGATGCACAAAATTTTCAATGGGTAAAAAAAGCAGGAGGTTCCGGCAGCGACCAGTCTTATGGAATTGTAGTTGACGGGTCAGGTAATTCTTATATCAGTGGTTGGTTTTCCGATACTGCTTATTTTAACGGAACAACACTTATCAGTAATGGGCAAAAAGATATTTTTTTAGCAAAATATGATTCAAGTGGAGTTTTTCAATGGGTTAGACAAGGAGTAGGATCTGGAAGTAACACCTCAGCCGGTATTACACTTGATGAAGAAGAAAACATTTTTATTACCGGATGGTTTGCTGAAGAAATCCAATTTGGGGGTATTATTCTCGAAAGCTATGGCAGCTACGATATGTTTGTTGTTAAATATAATAATGAAGGCGAAGTACAATGGGGACACAGTGCCGGTGGTGATCTTGACGATTACGGCAACAGATTAACTGTAAACCAAGAAGGTGATGTAATTATTTCAGGAAGCTTTAGAGGTTCTGCCCATTTTGGCGAAGCGGAAATTATTGAAAGTTATGGCGACAGGGATATTTTTATCGCACTTTATGGAAACGACGGCACATTTTATTGGGTAGAACAATACGGAGGTAAAGGCGAAGACCGGGGATATGGCATTGATTGTGATGCATTTGGAAATATTTATTTTACAGGCTTCTTTAATGGTATTTGTTTCTTTGGTGATCATGAAATATACAGTCCGGCAATTACGAGTATTTATGTAACTAAACTAAATGCCGGTGGTGAATTTCAATGGACAAAAATAGCACATGGAGAAGCTAATGATTTTGCACGTGGCTATGGCTTAAGTATTGACCCATCAGGTAATGCTTATACAACAGGTTTTTTTACAAGCTGTTTAACTTATCCGGAAGATGGCTTAACAATGGATGCCACCGGGGGACAGTACGATTTTGATATTTATGTTAACAAATTCAATTCAGAAGGAGATTTAATATGGTCTGAATTAGCAGGTGGTAATTATATGGATCAGGGAAGAAACTTAATAACCGATAATGAAGGGAATGTCTATGTAACCGGTTTTTTCAAAAATTTTGCCGAATTTGGCATGTATGAAGCTGAAAGCATTGGAATAGCTGATATTTTCATTGCAAAATATAATTCGGATGGTGTTCCACAATGGGTAAAAAATGCAGGTGGAACCGAAAACGACTTCGGTTATGGTATAGGAATTGACAATGAAAATAATGTTTACATAACCGGTGTATTTTATAGGGAAGCACTATTTGATACACTAATCATTGAAGGATATGAAGAAAATGATATATTTATTGCAAAAATTTCTGTTTCAGGTTCAGGATTCAAATATCTATCTCTTATTAAAGATTTTAAATTGTTCCCAAATCCTAATAATGGCACTTTTACATTAATAATAAGCTCAAATAAAAAAATTAACGAAAATGTAAATATTAGAATAATTAATTCTGCCGGTAAAATTGTTTATTCTGATATAATGAAAATAAATAAAGCAATAAATAACAAAACCATTCATTCGAATAAATTATCTACGGGAATTTACTTCCTTGAACTACACTGGTCAAATGAGGTTTACTCTCAAAAATTTATTATTAAAAAATAAAAAAAATGTCAAAAAAAGAAATTGAATTATTAAAAGAACAGATCAAAAAACTTGATATAAAAAATTTTGATCTTGAAGCATGGAAAAAATACACCATTGTTTTGCTTGCACGGATTTTCGGCGATGATTCGCAAAAGATCAAACAAATTGAAAATATTGAATATGATTACAGTAGCTGGGCGCTAAGGGATACTTCCGGAATATCTTCCTATTTGAACACCTGTAAAAAACTCGGTAAAGAAATACTGGATGCCTCAATCAGTGAAATAGAAAACTTCGGACTTCCCGAAAAGGAAAAGAAAGCCGAAATATCCGAAATTATTCAAATAATTATTGATGCTTTACAGGATGAATTAAAAGGGTCACAATTCAGGGAAATAAAAGAAATCCTGAAAGCCAAAACCAAAGAGGAAGTAAAGAAGAAAAAAATCTTTGACAAATTTATAAGTTATAGTGCCGAGACCGCAAATGAAATACTTAGCAATATTCTTGTAAATTCTAAAATATCAAAAGAGATATAATCCCAATAATTCATTTATTTTATTTACTTTTGCACTCACTTTTTTTAAAGCAGTTAAAAATTAATTTTAATGAAAACAAAATACCGGGAATATAAAAAGCTTAATTTACCTGAAATCGGACGGGAAATTGAAAAATATTGGGAAGAAAACAAAATTTTCAAAAAAAGTCTTTCCATCCGTCTGGATAATAAGCCATTTATATTTTACGAAGGACCACCTTCCGCAAATGGCATACCTGGTATTCATCATGTTATGGGAAGGGCTATCAAAGATATATTCTGCCGCTATAAAACATTAAAAGGTTTTTACGTAAAGCGTAAAGCAGGCTGGGATACACACGGACTTCCAATTGAAATATCTACTGAAACAACCCTTGGAATAACTAAAGAAGATATTGGCAAAAATATTTCCATTGAAGATTATAACAAAGCCTGCCGTAAGGAAGTGATGAAATACAAAGACCTGTGGGATGAACTGACCCTAAAAATGGGCTACTGGGTTGATATTGAAAACCCGTACATTACATTTGATAACAAATATATTGAAACGGTTTGGAATTTATTATTCAAACTTTATGAAAAAGGACTGCTTTTCAAAGGATATTCAATACAACCCTATTCTCCTGCTGCAGGAACAGGATTGAGCTCCCACGAATTGAATTTACCGGGTTGTTACCGGAATGTTAAAGATAACACTGTGGTTGCTCAATTTAAAGTAGTAAAAAACGAAAAATCCGAATTTCTGTTTAAAGGTATTCATGGAGAATTATTTTTTCTTGCATGGACAACAACTCCCTGGACTTTACCTTCCAACACAGCTTTGGGTGTGGGGAAAAATATTACTTACATTAAAGTAAAAACATATAATCTTTATACAAATAAGCCAATTACGGTTATCTTAGCAAAAGCCCTTTTGAATAAATATTTTCCTGAGAAAAATGCCGAATTAAAAATTGAAGATTACCAGAAAGGACAAAGAAATATTCCTTTTAAAGTAAGCGATGAATTTACAGGTAAAGAACTGGAAGGAATCAGGTTTGAACAACTGCTTCCATATGCTCAACCGAAGGATGGAGATGCTTTCATGGTTTTGATTGGTGATTTTGTTACAACCGAAGAAGGTACAGGTATTGTTCATCTTGCTCCGAGCTTTGGTGCCGACGACTTCATGATAGCAAAAAAACATGAAATAGGTTCTTTGACATTAGTTAATAAACAAGGAAAGTTTACAGAAGAAATGGGTGAGTTTGCAGGACGATATGTTAAAAATGAATATGACCCTAATGCTGACCCCGATTCAAAAGAAAATGTTGACATTGACATTATTGTTAAATTAAAAAAAGAAAACAAAGCATTTAAAACCGAAAGATACGAACACTCTTATCCGCACTGTTGGAGAACCGATAAACCTATTCTTTATTATCCTTTGGATTCATGGTTTATAAAAACTACAGCTTTCAAGGAAAGAATGATTGAACTTAACAACACTATTAATTGGAAACCAAAAGCCACCGGCACAGGTCGTTTTGGCAACTGGCTTGATAACCTTGTTGACTGGAATCTTTCACGCTCGCGTTTCTGGGGAGTACCTCTTCCTATCTGGACTACTAATGACAGGAAAGAACAAATTTGCATTGGCTCAGCCGAACAACTTAAAGCCGAAATTGAAAAATCAATTAAGGAAGGATTTATGAAATCCAATCCTTTTGAAAAATTTATCCCAGGCGACGAATCAAAAGAAAATTATGAAACTTTTGATTTTCACCGTCCTTACGTAGATGATATTATTCTTGTATCCGAAAGTGGAAAAAAAATGTTCCGCGAACCTGATTTGATTGATGTTTGGTTTGATTCGGGTTCAATGCCGTATGCTCAATTTCATTATCCTTTTGAAAACCTTGAAGAATTTAAAACCAGCTTTCCTGCCGATTTTATTGCAGAAGGTGTTGACCAAACACGCGGCTGGTTTTTTACAATGCACGCAATTGCCGTGATGCTTTTTGATTCTGTTTCTTATAAAACCTGCGTTTCCAACGGACTTGTTTTAGATAAGAATGGCAATAAAATGTCAAAACGGCTCGGTAATGCTGTTGATCCCTTTGCCACCATTGAAAAATTCGGTCCTGATGCCCTTCGCTGGTATATGATCACGAATGCTCAACCTTGGGATAATTTGAAATTTGATATTGAAGGAGTTGCTGAAGTACAACGAAAATTTTTCGGCACACTTTACAATACCTATGCTTTTTTCGTACTTTATGCAAATATTGACGGATTTACTCATTCCGAGAAAGAAATTCCGGTAAAAGAACGTCCTGAAATTGATCAATGGATAATATCAGAATTAAATACCCTGATAAAATCCGTTGATGAATTTTATAATGATTACGAACCGACAAAAGCCGGAAGAGCAATACAGGAATTTGTTGATGAACATTTAAGCAACTGGTACGTTCGTTTATCAAGAAGAAAATTTTGGAAGGGAGATTATTCTGATGATAAAATCTCTGCATATCAAACTTTATATAAATGTCTTGAGATCATTGCACAAATATCATCACCTATAGCTCCTTTCTTTATGGACAGACTGTTTATTGACCTGAACAAAGTTACAGGCAGGTTTGATGTTAAATCGGTTCATCTGACTGATTTTCCTTATGCCGACCAAAGATACATTGATAAAAACCTGGAAGAAAAAATGCAACTGGCTCAGAAAATTTCATCAATGGTATTGTCGCTGCGTAAAAAAACAAATATTCGCGTTCGTCAACCTTTAAATAAAATCATGATTCCTGTTCTGGAAAATAAATTCATAAAACAGGTTGAGGCAGTTAAAGACCTTATCCTATCGGAAGTTAATGTGAAAGAGATTGAATATGTAACCGATGCTTCTGGGATCCTTGTAAAAAAGATCAAGCCCAACTTTAAATCACTCGGGCCAAAATACGGCAAGTTAATGAAACAAATTGCTGCAACAATTAATCAATTCGGGCAGAACGAAATAAATATAATTGAAAACGAAGGAAGAATTTTATTTAATATTAATAATAAAAATGTTGAGATTTTATCTGAAGATGTTGAAATTTTAACTGAAGATATCCCGGGCTGGTGTGTAGCTAATTTGAATAATTTGACTGTGGCTCTTGATATTACAATTACAAAGTCATTAAAAGAAGAAGGAATTGCCCGCGAACTTATTAATCGTATCCAGAATTTAAGAAAAGAAAAAAACTTTGAAGTTACAGATAAAATTGTAATTCAGATAGAAAAAAACAATGAAATTATTGATGTAATTAAAAATAATTTTTTATATATTTGTTCAGAAACTTTAGCTGAATCATTAAATCTTGTAAATGAGATTGAAAGCAACGAAAAAGTTAATATTGAATTAACTGACAACATTAAAATTTTTATCAAAATTGATAAAATATAATAAATTGGTTTAAAATATATTTTTATAAAAAATATAATGCTATGAAAAATCAAGCAATTAAAGAAGAAAGAAAAAAAACCAGGTATTCCGACGAGGAATTACAGGAATTTAAAGAAATAATCCTTGAAAAACTGGTAAAAGCGAAAAATGACCTTAAAATGCTTACCGATGCTTATACAAATAACAATGAGCATGGTACAAATGATACTTCTCCAACATTTAAAGTTTTAGAAGAAGGATACCAGGTTTTATCAAAAGAAGAAAACAGTAAGCTGGCAGCACGTCAGCAAAAATTCATCAACAATCTTGAAAATGCATTGATCAGGATTGAAAACAAAACTTACGGTATTTGCAGGGCAACTGGTAAGCTTATTTCTAAAGAAAGGCTCAGAATTGTTCCGCATGCTACTTTAAGCATTGATGCAAAATTAAAACAATATCAAAGATAAAATATCGTTTCCCAAAATCTTGAAAAAATCTTTAATAATAATATTCCTGATTATACTTGTTGATCAGGTTTTAAAATTTTGGATTAAAACCAACATGTATATTGGTGAAGAATATCATGTGCTTGGTGATTGGTTTTTAATTCATTTCACTGAAAATTACGGAATGGCTTTCGGTATTCGGTTTGCAGGTGCATTCGGTAAAATATTTTTAAGCATCTTCAGGATTTTAGCTGTCGGAGCAATAGGATATTATTTATTTACACTTATCGGGAAAAAAGCCAATACAGGATTAATCATAAGTATTTCCCTGATTTTCGCAGGTGCATTCGGAAATATTATTGACAGTGCTTTTTATGGATTAATCTTTAGCGAAAGCGGCTATTATTTTAATCAAATTGCAACTTTGTTTCCCGAAGGCGGCGGATATAGCTCATTTTTACATGGTAAAGTTGTTGACATGTTTTATTTTCCAATTATCAGTGGGCATTTTCCGGATTGGTTTCCTTTTTGGGCTAATGAAAATTTTATCTTTTTTCGTCCCGTTTTTAATATTGCCGATTCATCAATCACGGTAGGAGTGTTTTCTTTGATACTTTTTCAAAAAAAACTTTTCAAAAAAAAATAAAATTTCAAAACTCCTGACCTACTACAAACTATATTATCAAAGCCTTGAAATAATTCAGGCGCAGATTTTCACTGAAAAAACGGATTAAATAATGAAATACTTATTTTATTTTTATATTTGCATTCAAATCTAATGGTTTTTAATATTTATGGAAAAAATTAATGTAGGTCAAATTTCCCAGATAATCGGTCCTGTAATAGATGTTTCTTTTGACCAGGACGCTGAACTTCCTAATATTTTTGATGCATTGGAAGTTAAAAATGACCAGGGTGATGTAATTGTTCTTGAAGCCCAGCAAGACATCGGCGAAAGTACCATCAGAACAATAGCTATGGATTCAACCGATGGTTTACGGCGTGGGATGGAAGTTTTTGCAACCGGTGGACCAATAACAATGCCAATCGGCGAAGAAATACGCGGACGTTTATTCAATGTGATTGGCGAACCGATTGATGGCCTCGGACCAGTTTCAAAAGAACATACTTACGCAATTCACCGCGACCCTCCCAAATTTGAAAACCTTACAACCCAAAAAGAAGTACTTTACACAGGAATAAAAGTTATTGATTTGATTGAGCCGTATTCCAAGGGTGGTAAAATTGGATTATTCGGCGGTGCCGGTGTTGGTAAAACCGTGATAATCATGGAACTTATCAACAACATTGCTAAAACTTATTCGGGTTTATCGGTTTTTGGTGGTGTTGGCGAAAGAACCCGTGAGGGAAATGACCTCCTACGCGAAATGATTGAATCGAAAGTGATAAGATACGGAGACAAATTCCTCAAAAACATGGAAAAAGGAGGGTGGGATCTTTCAATGGTTGACCATAAAGAATTGATAAAGTCACAGGCTACTTTGGTTTTCGGGCAGATGAATGAGACACCGGGCGCCCGTGCAAGAGTGATTTTATCAGCTCTTACTTTGGCTGAATATTTTCGTGATGGTGATGACAAATCAGGCGGACGCGATATTCTTTTCTTTATTGATAATATTTTCCGTTTTACTCAAGCCGGTTCCGAAGTGTCAGCCCTGCTTGGACGAATGCCTTCGGCTGTAGGCTATCAGCCAACATTAGCTACGGAAATGGGAATAATGCAAGAACGGATAACTTCTACAAAAAGAGGTTCAATTACTTCTGTACAGGCTGTTTATGTGCCGGCAGATGACCTGACTGATCCAGCTCCGGCAACAACCTTTGCTCATCTTGATGCCACTACAGTATTAAGCCGGAAAATAGCTGAATTGGGTATCTACCCTGCTGTTGATCCCCTTGACTCAACATCAAGAATTTTAACCCCGGAAATTGTAGGAAAGGAACACTACAATACCACCCAAAAAATTAAAGAAATTCTTCAGCGTTATAAAGAACTGCAGGATATTATTGCTATTCTCGGGATGGATGAATTATCTGATGAGGATAAACAAATTGTTTATCGTGCACGTAAAGTTCAGCGTTTCTTATCACAACCATTCTTTGTTGCCGAACAATTTACAGGTTTAAAAGGAACAATCGTTTCAATAGAAGATACAATTAAAGGATTTAATATGATAATAAACGGCGATGTTGATGAGTATCCTGAAACTGCTTTTAACCTTGTCGGAACTATTGAAGATGCTATAGAAAAAGGAAAGAAAATGATAGCAGAAGTTAAAAAATAAAAAATTGCAAATTGCAAAGTACAAATTTAACATGAATAATGTTAATTGATAAGAAAATACATTCAAAATGTTTCTTGAAATAATAACACCTGACAAAACTGTATTTACCGGAGAAGTGGGATTAATTCAACTTCCGGGTATTGACGGCTCTTTTGAGATATTAAATAATCATGCCCCACTAATATCCGTTTTAAAAAAAGGAAAAATTAAGATCAAAAAAAAAGATAAAAACTTGCATTATTTTGAAATAAACGGAGGGATTATTGAAGTTCTTAAAAATAAAGTGTTGATTTTAGCCGAATGAATCATCTTCTTTTTAAAAGAAGAATCAGCATTTTTTTTAAATTTTATTGACTTTATTAATGCCAGTTATTATATTTGAAAAAAAATAAAAATTATGACAAATATTTTTAGAATTATTGGTTCGATTTTTAAGAAAAAAAAACCATTAGACTATGTTACTTACGAAGTTAGCGGAACGCCAAGCGGATTTAATGTAACTTATACCGAAGAAAGTAAACAAACCATTCAAAACCCTGATGTGCCTGATGGCTGGAAATATTCGTATAAGGGCAAACCGGGTGATTATTTTTATTTCTCAGCACAATCAAATAATAAAAATGCATCAGTAAATGTAAAAATTTACCAGCATGGTGAGGTGTTTAAAGAAGCATCTGATTCAGGAGATTTTGTATTGGCAACTGTTTCAGGTAGATTAATGTAATGATTTTTCTTACTTATTTACAATAATGTGACAGTGCTACATCAGCATTCGGGGCACCGAGTTCTTTTGCTTTTTTCCAATCCGAACATGCTTCTTCTTTCTTTCCAAGATAAAAGTTTGCAATCCCTCTGTTAAAGTATGCATCAAATTTTTTTGGCATTAATTTTATAGCTTCATTAAGATCGGAAAGAGCGTCTTCATAATTACCTAACTGACCTTCAACCGTACCCCTGTTATAATATGCCATCCCATAAGTGGGATTTATTTCTATAGCTTTGTCATAAAATTCAATTGCCTTATAGTATTCTTCAAGAAAAAAATTGCTTAGACCACAATATAGCAATGAGGTTGTATCTTTGGGGTTTAACTCAACCGCCTTTTCAAAATAAGTTAATGCTTCTGAAAATTTATTCAAATTATAATTTCCAAACCCAAGATTATAATAGGCTTTTGAATGCTTCGGATTAATTTCTATGACTGTTTTAAAATCCTCTATCCCTTCCTCAAAATTTTTATTTTGATAATTAGCAACACCATTATTAAAGGCCTTTTTTGCCAGCATTTTAGTATCAAATTTTGGAGGAGGCTCAGAATTTTCTTTTCCTTCTAATTTTGTTACAGAAACAAGTCTGGGTTGTATAATAATTTTCGAAGTCTCATCCCCACTAGCGGATTGAGCAATTTTAGCTGAATCCGTTAGTTCTATGTCAGGATTATTAAATTCAACATTAGCGTTGTTTTCCTTATCTTTTTTTTGTGAACAGGAAATTAAGGCTAAAACTATAAACAAAGAAAATACTAATTTTTTCATCAATAATTTTATTTTTTTGTTTCTTCTACTTCAACTGATACAGGAATAGATAAATGACCCTGGACAATTTCCCAGTTATTTTCCTTTTTTTCCAAAACACCCGTAAATCTTATTCCTTCAAAACTATGTGCTTCACCATTATAAATAAAATTATAATTCAATAGTTCTGAAAACCATGCAGTATTTCCGGTATCATTAATTTTAATAATCTGATCACTTACAGCAATATAAGTATCTTTAAATTCCTTAAATTGATTTTTTATGGCTTTATTAATTGCTTTCCATCCTACGAGTTTTTCATCGCTGTTAGTACCAATAAAAATAATATCTTCGTCTGATGACCAAATTTTTTCAATTAAGTTTAAATCCTGATTTTCATTTGCAATTACATACTGATCAAGTATGTTTTCAATATTTGCTAATTCATCTGCAGGATTTACAGGTTGTTCTGATTCCTTGCAACTACTCAGTCCTATAAAGACAAAAGCAAAGAATATTACAATAATTTTTTTCATAGCTGGTATTTTTTTATGGTTTTGTTGATTAATATTTTATACGCTTTATTTTTAAAAACGTTTTAACTGTTTTCAATTTGTGAAGTTACATTAATATTATATAATTGTCAATAAATATCTTTATTTTTCGCAAAGTTAACAAGTTTTTTAATTCAAATATTTAAAATTTTTTAATAATTCTGTGAATTTTTTGTAAAATTGCATTCTATTTTAAAAAAATCATATAAAAAATAGATGAACAGGATACATTACTTAAAAATAGTTTATTTTTTAAAAGCATTTGTTTTTTCTTTTCTGCTTTTTTTAAATTCTTTAATATTTGCCTCTGATAATTCTAATAAAACTCATGGTAATAAAAATGACACAATCAGCCGTGAACATTCTGAAGATTGGCCTCTTAAAGTTGAAGAAGAAGAATATAATGCGGGTAAACAAATAATAGAGCATATTGTTGATTCTTATGACTGGCATATTATGGATATTGGCGGGCATGCAGTTTCCATTCATTTACCTGTAATTCTTTGGTATAATGGCAAGCTTTCAATATTCAGTTCAGGTAAGTTTGAACACGGGAACGTTTCTTATAAGGGATTTAAAATAGCAAGTGAAGGGCCCAACAATGGCAAAATAGTTAAAATCCTTGAAGAAGACTTCATTCATGGTCATGTGATTGAGGAAGGAGCCAATAAAGATTTACCTTTGGATTTCTCAATTACAAAAAATGTATTTTCTATTTTTATTAGCATGATAATTATATGCTGGATATTTATTTCAATAGCAAAAACTTATAAGAAACGTAAAGGTAAGGCACCAAAAGGTCTTCAATCATTGTTGGAACCGATAATTTTATTTATCAGGGATGATGTTGCAAAACCAGCAATCGGTGAAAAAAAATATGAAAAATTTATGCCGTATTTACTCACCCTGTTTTTTTTCATATTTTTAAATAACTTACTCGGATTAGTTCCATTTTTTCCCGGAGGGGCAAATGTTACAGGTAATATAGCTGTAACGGGGGTCTTGGCTTTTTTTACTCTTATAATTATAT